>JBEKYG010000210.1:0-7721 GCA_049511215.1 Acidobacteriota bacterium
GAGCGCTGCACCCGGAACCTATACAAGCAGGCAGTGGGGCCTGCCGACCGACCTTCCTCTGTCGCCAATCATGAGGATTCTGGGCTTGATCTTTTGATCCAGGACATTGCCAGGCAGCTATGTGGGGAGATGGGGGACTGGCGACGGCAATGTCTTGACCTGATAATATTTCGACAATTATTCACCCGACAATTTCCGGCATCCATCAAAAAAGGAGGCCTGATTATTGCGTCTAAGGCCCATGACCATGCGCAACTATTTCCAGCAGCGCAGGAAAGTCGGACACATACAATCGGGGATTATGCTAACGCATCGGATGCGGGTCTTAGATTGAAAAATCGGCCTCCGATTTTTGTTTTAAACCCCTCAAAGAGGCATCTGACCTGCGGTTCTGCAAGCGCTTTCAAGCAGTTGTCGTCGTCAGTCCCCGTCCGTCCCCGCCACCCGGGGCGGCGAAGCCGCAACCCACGTGGCGCCGAGCCTCGAACACTCCGGGACGCCAAGAAAACAAGAAGGATCCTTGGCGTCCTGAGAACTTGGCGTCTCGTCGGCAAGAGATCCTTTGCGCCCTGCAATAGATTTCCCGGTTACTCGCCGGAGAATTGTTTTCGCGTATTTCGGGGTTGGACTGCGTTCACTCTCCGATGATCTTTATCAGGACGCGCTTGGTGCGTTTGCCGTCGAATTCACCGTAGAAAATCTGCTCCCAGGGGCCGAAATCCAACGCGCCGTTAGTGACGGCCACGGTCACTTCCCGGCCCATGATCTGGCGTTTGTGATGGGCGTCCCCGTTGTCTTCACCCGTGCGGTTGTGATGATATCGTTCCGTGCCCGGGTCGAATGGGGCCAATTGTTCCAACCAGCGGGCATAGTCCTCGAGCAACCCCGGCTCGTCGTCGTTGATGTAGACGCTCGCGGTGATGTGCATGGCATTCACGAGGCAAAGCCCCTCCCGGATGCCGCTCTCCTTGAGCGCAGCCTGGACCTGGGGAGTGATGTTGACGAAACCAATTCGCGACGGAATGCGGAATTCGAGCACTTTTCGGAAGCTTTTCATGGCTGGCTCACTCCTTTAACCTGCATTGCTGCGATTCAGACACCGCAAGAGAAAAAGCGGCCACGGATAACATGAGGCTGCATAGCCGCTACCCAAATTTACCGCCAAGACGCGAAGACTCCAAGACGCCAAGAAATTAATTAAAGCTTTTGGCACCTTGGCGTCTTGGCGGTAAAGATCCTTTCCGCCTGCCGTCTGAATGGCAGAATCTGCGTTGCCTGCCGGATCTCCCTAGTCCTGGAATGGAGGGAGTCCCCATGCCGCAGGATCGAACTCGTTGAGGTTGCCGAGGATCTGGCTGGCGGCCTGGAAGACTTCGGGTTTCAGGTGCGGATCGGCGATTGCAACTACAGGCATGCCCGCGGCGCGCGCGGCCTCGACGCCTACCGGAGAGTCCTCGAACACAAGACACCCTGCAGGCGCGATCCCGAGTCGTTCTGCCGCCAGCAGGAAGATGTCGGGCGCGGGCTTCCCATGTTGGACCCCCGGGTCATCTCCAATAACGATGCAGTCGAAGATGCTGAACCAGCGTTGATGGCGACTGGTCTTGAGCGCAAAGTGCCTTCGATCTGAACTGGTGGCGACTGCCTGCGTCACCCCGCGCCGATGCAGGTGCTCCGTGAGTCGCACGGCGCCGGGCATCGGCTCCGCCTTGGGGAAAAGTTCGTCCAGCACGGCCTGACGCGCCGCCAGGTATTCTTCGGGCGTGATCGGCATGTCGAGAGCTTCTGTAAAAACTCGGGCGGAATCGGCTGCCCGCTGTCCGATCATCCGGGACTTCACAGACCAATCGAATACCTTCCCATACCGGGCAGCGATCTGCTCGGAAGCTTGTGTATAAAAGGGCTCGGTATCGAGCAGCAGCCCATCCATGTCATAGATGACGCACGTGACACAACTGCAAATAGCCATTCATCATTACCCCAATATCACAGGTGTTTCGGCCACATGGAAATGACGAATGACGAACGACGAGTCAGGCTCGAATCGTCGATCGTCAAGGGTCAATCCTCTAGGAGCCCGTCCGAGAATTAGGAGGGGTCGCGCGCATGGGGCTTGCGAGGCGAGCTCAAGGCGCGAGGAGGAGGCGATGTCGGTGTACATCGTTGACGACCAGCAACGCACAGATCGCCTCGCAACCCCCATGCGCCCCCGGGTTCCGGCGGCGCGGGGGCATCTGCGGCGTTGGCGCTCCTCGACGATGTACCGAGACATCGCCTGCGTCGCGCCGCCTTGCATCTATCCCCGCGGGGCTCGGAACGCGGCCCCTCCTAATTCTCGGACGGGCTCCTAGAGACTCATCCGGAAAGCCTCTTTTTCGCGATTTCACAGCCCAGAAGTCCTTTGTTTTCAATGTCGTCATTCGCAAGAAACGGCCTTTCCGGATGAGTCTCTAGGGCTCTTTCTGCCCATCCCATGACTTACCGCCGCTGCAGAAACAAGGAAGGAAGGGTATCAGACGAGGGGTCAGGCCCACAAGACCAGGCCCTCCTTGTGGGGAGCAACCAGATCCGGGTTCTTGGGCAGGACGCGCACGGTGTAGCCGTGCCGGCCGCTGGTGGCGGGCTCAATTGTGCCGCTGAACTCATGCACGTCTCCGTGCACGATTCCACTCGGAGCCATGGGAACGAGCTTGGGGTGGGTGATATCGCCCCGGGCATCCAAAGGCCCTTGATACAGCTCGACGACGACATCATCCGGAGTTAGTTGGCCGAGCGTCAAGTATGCGCGTACCAGCAAAGGATCGCTTACCTTGAAGTCATCCCGCAAATCGCTTTTGACCTCGACGATTCTAATATCGGCCCAGCGGTTGCGCAGCCGTTCCTTCCACGAGACGAGGTCCTTGGCGCGCTGGAATCGATCTTTTGCCAGTGCGGTGTAGCGTTCCTGCGAGGGCAGGTAGAATTTCTCCACATACTCCCGCACCATGCGCTTGGCGTTAAACTGCGCTCCCAGGACGCGCATCGACGTCTTCATCTTACTGAGCCAGGCTCGCGGCAGCCCGTTGGCGGCACGAGTGAAGAACAGAGGCACCACCTCTTTTTCGAGAAGATCATAGAGCGCGTTGGATTCAACTTCGTCTTGATAGGTTTCGTCGCCATATTCTTCTCCGCGTCCGATCGCCCATCCGTTCTCCGGGCTGTGGGCCTCATCCCACCATCCGTCGAGAATGCTGAGGTTGAGGGCGCCGTTGAGGGCCGCCTTCATGCCGCTCGTGCCACTTGCTTCCAGGGGGCGGCGCGGCGTGTTGAGCCAGACATCAACGCCTTGAACCAGGTAGCGTCCGACCGTGATGTCATAATCCTCGAGGAAGACGATTCGCCGCCGAACCTCAGGACTTCTCGCAAAGTGAATGATCTGGCGGATGAGCTCCTTGCCGGCGGCGTCATGAGGATGGGCTTTGCCGGCGAAGATGAGCTGAACGGGCCGATCTTTTTCATTCAGGATGCGCTTTAAGCGCTCGGGGTTGCGCAGGAGGAGGGTTGCGCGCTTGTAGGTGGCGAAGCGGCGCGCGAAGCCAATGGTCAGAGCTTCGGGATCAAGGATCTCGTCGGCTTGGGCCACCTGCGCCGGCGGTGCGCCGACGGCCTCCAGTTGGGTGCGCAGGCGCTGGCGCGCGAAGGCAACCAATCGCTCGCGCCGGCGTTCATGCGTGCGCCAGAGCTCTTCGTCCGGAATGTGGTGGATGCGGCTCCAAAGTGCATAGTCATCAGGATCCTCGCGCCAACGGGGGCCAAGATAGCGGGTGAAAAGCCCTGCCATGTCTCGGCTCACCCAGGTTGGCGCATGAACGCCGTTCGTAATCGATGTGATTGGGACCTCGTCGGTCGTGATGCCCGGCCACACGTTTTGCCACATCCTGCGCGATATCAGCCCGTGCAGCTTGCTGACGCCGTTGCTGTGCCCGGCCATGCGCAGTGCCAGGATGGTCATACAGAAATCCTCGCCGCCGTTGTCCGCGTTCTGGCGGCCCAGGGCAAGAAAATCGCGCAACGAGAGATTCAGCTGCGCGGCGTAATGACTGAGATACTTCTCCATCAGCGCCGGAGAGAAATAGTCGTTGCCGGAGGGGACCGGGGTGTGGGTTGTGAAAACAGTGCCTGCCACGGTCGCCTCGCGAGCTTCCGTAAACGACATGTTCTGTTCTGCCATCAGCTGGCGGCATCTTTCCAACGCCAGAAACGCTGAGTGACCTTCGTTCATGTGGCACACGACCGGCTGCAGCCCGACGGCATGAAGTGCCCGGTAGCCGCCGATTCCTAGCAGGATCTCCTGCTTAATGCGCATTTCCCGGTCGCCGCCGTAGAGCTGGTCTGTGATGTCCTGATCCTCATGCCTGTTTGCGGGAATATTGGTGTCGAGCAGATAAAGCGGAACCCGTCCCACCTGCGCTCGCCAGACCTGGGCGTGGACGGCCCGGCCGGGATAGTCGACCGAGACCGTCACCGCATTGCCGTCTTTGGTTCGCGCGGTGTGCAGCGGAATGGTGTAGAAGTCGTTTTCGGGATAGCGCTCCTGTTGCCAGCCGTCCGCGTTGAGATACTGTCGGAAGTAGCCTTGCTGATACAGCAATCCTACCCCAACAACGGGAACTCCCAAGTCACTGGCGGATCTGAGATGATCACCCGCAAGCAGTCCCAGCCCGCCCGAGTAAATAGGCATGCATTCGGTCACGCCAAACTCGGCGGAAAAGTAGGCGATCGGCTGCCTTTCGGTGCCGTCGTAGGTTTTTTGAAACCAGGTGGAGCGGTTATTCATGTATTCCCGGCAGTGTTCCAGGGCCCGCTGCAATTGTGCCATGAACGCGTCATCACGAAGCGCCGCGTTGAGCGTTTCCTGGCGGATCCGGCCGATCATCTGCACCGGGTTGTGGTTGGTCTCTTCCCACAAATCCGCATCCAGGCGCATGAACAGCTCCAACAGCTCATGATCCCAGGTCCAGAGGACGTTGTAGGCGATTTCGCGCAAGCATTCCATTTCCTTGGGGAGCGAAGGAGCCACGGCATAAGTGAAGATCGGACGGGTCATACTCTATCCTTGTTATTCCTGGATTCCGCGCACCTGGCGCCGAGTCCGAAGGCCAATTCATTACACAAAACCGTACGGACGAGATCGCATACATCTCAGCCCCACTCCTTATCGAGTGGAAGAGTCGAAGAGATTAAAGGATGTCTCCGGAGTTCGGCGGCATGCCCTGCACCTGATACCCCGACGTTCTCCCAAAGCGCCTCACGACGTCAAGATGCCCACCAACATGTCATAAAAGGCGTGCGAAGCTGCCGTTATGCCGAAACCCCGCGTCACGAAGAGGGCGGAGAAATACAGGCCGCCCCAGGTTCGCTGCAGGAATGTGCCCCAGGCAAACCGGTCTCCTGTCGGTCCGACATAGTGGAACACTGAGAACAGCAGGGCCGCAAGGAGAGCAGAGAACAATGCGGCGGAAGTCCTTTTCATGCGCAGCAGCCGCGTCGAAGCCAGCAGCAGCAGCCCAAGAAGAAATCCCCGGAACACCAACTCTTCGTAAATGCCGGCGCCGCAGAAGAGCACGAGCTTTTCGATGCCGCCCGGCGTTCTGGCACCCGCTGTTGCGCGGCTATGCAACACAGGGAAATAGGAAAAGAGCGTGAATAGCAGCACTGCAAATAGCAAGCTCTCGCCAAACAGCAGCAGCAGTCTTCGGGAATTGATGTTCCAGCTTGCCCGAGTCCGCACCTGCCAAACGATGAAACACGCGAGCAGCACGAGCGCCGATGCGAACATGGAATGTACCGAGAGAAGGCTCAGCAGTCGGATGATCAAGGCATCGGCCCCGTTGATGTAGGTCGATTTGAGAAACAGCGAGCCGACATGGTAAATGAGAAAGAAGGGGAGCACAAGGGCCGCTGAGTAGATCGGGCGCCTGGTCTCCTTCAGATACTTTCTCAATGAGGAACGCACGCCGTTTGCCATCACACTTCCCCTGCGCGCGGATTATGCCAAAGCAATTGGCGGGTGGAAAGGATTTTTGCCGCCAAAACTCCAAGAGTCCAAGGCTCCAAATGTTTTGATCCTTACTTAAATTCGAGATTCGAGATTCGAAATTTTAAAATCTCGAATTTCGAATCTCGAATCGCCGATTTCCTTGCGTCTTAGAGTCTTTGCATCTTGGTGTCAAATGCATGGTTGCGGCTATGCTGCCTCATGTGTTTCACAGTTTGAAGATGAAACTATAGAAACAGCGAGGCCAGGATCGACGCCAGCGTCGCTGCCAGACAGGCGAGGGCCCATACCATGTGGTCGATCTTTTCCGGATTGAGAGGGTCAAGCCACTTCGCCATGCCGTAGCCGCCCAGAAATCCCCCCAGGTGCGCGTAGTTGTCAACGTTGGGCATGATGAAACCGAAAATGAAAAGGACAACCGCCAGGCTCGTGGCCTGGCTGCTGATATGACTGCTGCCTCCCCGGCGCCCATAATAAAGTAACGCCCCCAGCAAGCCGAAGATCGACGCCGACGCGCCGATCGTGAATTGGGCTCCGCGCAGAAAGAATATCGGCATGCCCCCAAACAGAAGCCCCGCGGTGCTGCTCAAAGCAAATCCGGTGATCCCGGCCGCGGTATAAACAATGACCGTGCGCGGCGCCCCATATAGCTCCACCACGTCCGGCGCAAGTTGCCGTACCCAGAGCATGTTGAAGAAGATGTGCAAGATGCTTCCGTGCAGCCAGGCCGCGCTCAGAATCGTCCACCATCGTCCGAAGCCGTATACGGGAAGGGCGCCGCTGGCGCCGAAGTGAAATAGGGCGCGCATACTTGGCGCCAGAAAACCGAACAGGCCGCTGTTGCTGATGCCCTGGGGATCCACGAGCAGCGTCGCGGCGTATAGAAAAGCGCAACTCGCAATAGTGATTGAAGTGAAGCCGAGGTCGCGGCCAAGCCCGCGCAAGACCGGGCCAAAGCCCCAGAGTCCGGGATTGCGCCGGCCGCAGTTATAGCAGACCGGATCGCGCACGCCTACCAGCTTGCCGCAAGCAGTGCAGAGCACTGAACCCGTTTTTTGACGTCTGAACATGAAGCCCTCGTTTTCATGCGACCGATAAACGCAAGAATAGGATCTCATATTTCCGGGCAAATTGAAATTCATGGCGCTTTGGTTTTTATTCAAGCGCCATTCGTGGATGCCCGCAAATCTTGAAAGGAGGTCTTTCATTCTTGACTTCAAGGGGGAGTCTGATTAGGCTGAAGGCCTTGAGTCCGCCTGCACTCACGTGCATAGTGGCGGTTTGAGGTATTCCGTGTATCTCAGAGGCGCGCTCCGATCGGCGATTCCCGAACGCATCGCTTTGGCTCTGCTCAGTGCGGTGCTTGTGTACGGCCTGATTGCCTCACCGCTTCTGGTCCAGTGCATTCCCGGTGATGGCAACCCGCTGGTCGAACTGATCGGTCAAGATCCTTGTCACCAGGTCTTCGGCGAGATTGCATCCGGCTCTGGCCATGATTTTTCGTTCGGTGTGGACGATCCAGCAGATCCGTGTTTGGATTTAACCCTAGACAACTTTGGAATCACACCGATCGTCTCTGATTTGCAGGCGCCTCCAGGCCAGGTAATGGCTCAACTCGCCGAGGTTGCCGCCGCCGCCGTGAACAGCATTTATATGCTTAATATAAATGCGACTCACAAACTCG
>JBEKYG010000211.1:0-7704 GCA_049511215.1 Acidobacteriota bacterium
GGCCGTTCACGGTTCCAAAGACGTGGTATGTGGATCGGTCGTTCGACTGGGGCAGTGCGAAGCCGTTCAGTGTCGGCTGGTGGGCTGAGAGCGATGGCACGCAAGCCCCGGACGGCAGAACATATCCCCGAGGCACGCTGTTTCGCATCTCTGAGTTGTACGGCTGCTCGGGAAACCCAAACGAGGGCATCAGGCTGACGGCGCCGGAGATTGCGAGGCGCGTTCGCGACCGCGAGACAATCCTGCTACAGACTTTGGTGCCGGGCAATACGATAAGGCCGGGGCCGGCCGACCCATCAATCTTCAGTAAGGAAAACGGCCACTGTGTAGCCGAGGACATGGCGGGCGTTGGCATCCGGTGGGATGATCGAACGGACAATAGCCGCAAGCCGGGCTGGCAAGAACTCAGGAAGCGGCTCAAGGCGTGCTTGGATAAGCCAATGGAATCTCCCGGCATGTTCGTGTTTGACACGTGCCGAGACTTTATCCGCACCGTCCCCGTATTGCCTCGGGACGAGCGGGACCCTGACGACATCGACGACGAGTCAGAAGACCATATCGCGGATGAGGTGCGGTATAGGGCGATGCATCGCAGGGCGACGATCAAGGTCGGGAAAATCACCGGATTCTAAGGTCTTTTCATTTTAGGGGGCGCGATTCAATGGGTGTTACGACGAAGCATCCCCAGTACGCCGAGAACGAGGGCAAGTGGCAGAAATGCCGTGACGCTTTCGATGGCAGCGAGGCGGTGAAGGCGAGGGGCGAGACGTACCTTCCGAAGCTGGGTGGGCAGAATAGCGACGATTACGATGCATACACGGAACGGGCGTTGTATTACAACGCGACCGCCCGGACGATCCAAGGCTGGCTGGGCTGCGTGTTTCGGAAGGACCCGCAGATCGCTGTCCCGGAAACGATTCAGCAGCTACTCCAGGATGTAACGCTGACTGGCGTTCCGATTGAGGCGCTGGCAAAGACGGCACTTCAAGAGGTGTTGACGGTTGGGCGTTACGGCATCCTGGTTGATATGCCGACCGAGGATTCTGCGGAGCGGCGTTCGTACCTGATTCCCTTCAAGGCGGAACAGATCGTCAATTGGCAGACTGCCCGCCGGCAAGGGGACGTGGTCCTGTCGATGGTCGTGCTCATGGAAACTGAAGCGGAGCCTCAGCAGGGAGACCCATTCGAGATCAAAAACGTCGAGCAGTATCGGGTGCTGACGCTTGAGGGCGATGCGCTCAATACTTACACGGTCAGGGTGTGGCGGCAGATTGACAAGAACGACGCAGATTCGTGGGTTCCGGTCGAGGAATATGTACCCAAGCTGAAGGGTCAGCCGCTTGGCTTCATCCCGTTTTGCTTCATCGGTCCGAATACGATTTTGCCGGATGTCGAGAAGTCACCGAGCGAAGACCTGGTCGACGTGAACCTGTCGCACTACCGAAGCTCGGCGGATCTCGAGCACGGGAGGCACTTTACGGCTCTGCCTACCGTCTGGGTAGCGGGGTTTCCGACTGAGGGAACGGAACTGAGAATCGGCAGCCAGACGGCCTGGATCACAGATCGCACGGATGCAAAAGCAGGCATTCTTGAGTTCACCGGCCAGGGCCTCGGGGCGTTGGAAAAGGCGCTTGCGCAGAAAGAGGCCATGATGGCCGCGCTGGGCGCCCGGCTGTTGGAAGATCCAAAGCGTGCGGCCGAAGCCGCCGAAGCGATACGACTCAGGCTGGGCGGCGAGCAGGTTGCGCTGACAACAATTGCAAACACGGCCAGCTTGGCGCTTACGATTGTGCTTCAGTGGTTTACCGATTGGGCTGGCGTGTCAGGAGACGTGACTGTCCGGCTGAACACCGAGTTCTTTGAACAGACGATGGACCCGGCCATGTTGCGCGAACTTGTGACGGTCTGGCAGGGCGGCGCGATTGCGAAAGCGACCCTGTACCACAACATGGAGCGCAGCGGGCTCACGAGGCCCGGCGTGGACTTTGATCAGGAGCAAGCCGAGGTTCAGGCGGGAGCGGTTCTGTAGGGTTGACCATTTGTCCGGGAGTAGTGGGCTGGATTTCGGTCCAGCCCTATGGTCTGAGGGCCGAAGGCGTCTTTGGCAGTCCTTGATTTGAGCCTTGGGCTGGAAATCTACTTGTGCCATGATGAAATGGAAAACCACAAAGAGCGAGTTATGCGCGACCCATCGAAGACGATTATGCGCTGCCAGGAAATCCAAACAACCTTGGGCAGCTATGAGGTTCCCGATTTCGAGGCCATTCCCGAACTTGGGATGGCCACCCGGCTTGCGTTGCACATCCGGGGCTTGCCGATTATCAAATATGAAACGCTAAAGCTCGTCGCCACTCATTTTTTAAATATACCGAAGCTGGCGGTAGAGCGGGTTGTGCGGCTGCTTGCCGAGGTTGAGTTCGTTCGCCTCAAGCAGACGGGATCAAGTATCACTGGTGTGCTTCCCACAGTTCCCTACTACGACGAACTGTATAAGAATCTAGGTGCGTTCGCTGCTTCCGAAAGAAGATTCAACGAGGCTGAGGAATTGACGTTGGAGTTAGTGGAGCGACTGGCAAAGTCTCCAGAGAAGGTTGACTCCCTTCGGAGCAAGTTGGGAGCAGACAAGGTGCTGTTTGATCGTAGTATAACGGTGGGGACCACTGGATCATACCTTGTCAAACGACGATTTCGAGGTCGTGACGTCCTCATCAACCCTACGTATTTTTCCGAGAACTCCGAAATCTTTGCTGACGCCGTGGCTGCTACTGGGGCTAGCGGCATTCGCCAGCTATTAGATGCCGTCAGTGAGTCGCAGGGATGGCCGCTCGGCCTAATCGAGAAACGCGCTTGCCTAGGAACCCACGCGATTAAGCCAGACCAACTACAATTGCTAAAACGACTTGCTCAGGACGGAATTGTCAAACCGCCTACGATCGAAACGACATACTCAGGAAAAAACCATTTTATTTTTACGCCGACACCATCTGCAGGCGTCCTCAGCCCTGGCAAGAGGGAGATTTATGAGCGGGCCATGGCAATCGTCTCGGCGATTCGACAGGGGCAATTGTTGCCGCGAAGATACGCAATACGATCCCCGGGTGCTGTGCTCTATACATTGCGTTCCAACCTTCGACTCGGAAAAGCGACGACCGAGGCAACCCAGCAATATAAGCAGCTCACGGTGCTGCGCATCGCACGGCTTATCGACGTTGGGAATGGCTATTCTGAACTAGAGATTATCGACACGCCCGAGAACCGCGAAGCGCTCGACATAGCTTACGAGCTCGTTACTGAAGGAAAAGGAAGCGGTATGGAGGTTGATGATACAGCCCGGAAAGCCTTGCAGGAGAGCCAAGAGTACGTTGAGTCACTTATTGCCTCGGCCGACATGCGGAAACGTGAGAAAGTCCAGTTATCTGAGGAACAAGCAGAGCAGCTTGATCTACTCTTCATGGAAGGGATAAGCACATGATCAAGGATCGGGCGTTGAAAGCAACTGCTCTCCAGTATCTGGTCAGCAAACGGGCCTTCCCGCAACTTGAGGTTGTTGTCTATCCTCAACTCGTGACTGGCTCGGGTGGCAGCCGCAAGGCTCCTCCTCTCACGGATGTCGACGTTCTCGGCTTGATACCCGATGATTTCGAGGCACACCGATCAATCCTCATCGACTGCAGAACGCTAAAGAACCAATCGCCTATTGCGCGCGCGTTTTGGCTCAGAGGACTCATGGATGAGTTGAACGCCAAGCGAGGACTATGCGTTCTTCGGGGAGAAAAGGTGGAGCCCGATCACCGGATTTCCGCTGCCCGCCTAGAGGTACTGTTGGTCACTGAGGAAGAATTCGAAAGTTATATTGGGGCAACCGGAGGCAAAGCTAGTGGCATTCCGGCGCATGCGGCTAGCATTGAGCTCTGGGAATCATTTCTTGACATTCGTTCCAAATGCGCTGCGCTCGCTGAAGCCATTGACTTTTCAACATCTTATTTTGGGAAGCCGACAATGGCGGCTTCCGCTGCGAGGAGAACCTTGGCGGTCTTGCGTCGCCTGCGAGGAGAGCTAGATCCCGCTAAGCCGCATCACGTAACCATCGTTGCCAATATGGCCGCACTGTTCCTGATCTCCATGGCGGATATTGTGATGAAGGTGTTCACGAGCTATTTACAACCGAAGGTCATGCACGAGCTGTCCGATGCCTTGTTGATGATCCTGTACGGAGGGAAAGAAACATACGACTCGCTTAATGCCATGCGCCGGCTGGTCAAGATTTCGGGCGAACCGGAGGACCTTTCGTTGCCCGAATGGGATCGCTTTGTACAGTTCGTGCGCGAAACTCTAGAGTCCCCTATTGAGCTCAGCCGAGCCCCACTCATTTTGAGGGAGGTGGCATGGGCCCACTTGAGTACTGCCCCAGACTACGGGTTTGCCAGCACACTCGCGGCAGAGAGCCCAAGAAGCGCAAAGTACGCGCTGCTCGGAACCGAGTATCTTTGTCGGGCAACGAAGCTGCCCCCCGAATTCGGAACTCAAATTGCAGATCGTCTACTGGCGGTCCAGAAGACACCGGCCTAGAGAAGGGCTGAGGCACTGCAGTTCTGAGCCCGAATGTCGTCTTTTCAGATAGCAAGTCAATCGAGCACGGGCAGCAAGACTACCAGCCAGTCACAGGGAACAACACCGCGAGAAATCCGCTTGACTCTTTCGGATTCAAAGACTTGCGGCTATAGCAAGGGAGTCAAATGCCAATCCAAAACACCCAGGGCATCCAGCGCATCGCGAAGCAGATGGAGCCGGATATTGCCAAGGCGTTCCTGCGAACGATTCAGCAGATCAAGGATGCGACGGCTATCTCCAGGATTGAAGCGGCGATACGTCGACGGGACATGGCGGGGGTGCTGAATGCGATTCCGCTTCAAGAGTTCGAGACGCAGTTTCAGGCAGATATCGCCCGCACGATTCGTGATGTGGCAGAGGGGGGAGCCGAGGTCGCGGTACTGCCCGGCAGAATCACCGCCTCGCTAAACGTGACGAACCCGGAGGTTTTCGACTTCATCCGTGCTGCAACGCTGAATCCGATCATGAAGATTCGGGCCGAAAGCGAGAATGCGATCCGGGATGCGCTGTTCAAGGCGTTTTCCGAGGGCATCCATCCGTACGACATGGCCCGCCAGATCCGGGACATTGTCGGACTGACCGCAAACCAGTGGGAGACCGTTGACCGATACCGGCAGTACTTTGAGGACCTCGCCCAGCGCGGTGCTCCCGACTTGGGCAAGGAGGCACTCTACAAGCTCAAGCGCGGCCGGATGGCGCAATCCGCTGGTGTTATTGCCCGGCAGGGATTGACGCAGGACCGAATCGACAAGCTGGTTGCGAACTACTCGGATCGGCTGATTCGCGAGCGAGCTGAAGGCATTGCCAGGACGCTCACGATCGACGCTTCGAATGCCGGCCAGGGCGCGCTCTGGACCCAGGCTGTAAGCGACGGCCTGTTACGGCCCCAGGAATGGGAAGTTTGCTGGATTGTGGCAGACGACGACCGCCTGTGTCCGCGTTGCCGGGCGATGGAGCATATGCGGCGCGATATCAACGGCATCTATCCGAACGGAGTAGCACGTCCAACCCTTCATCCAAACTGCCGGTGCAGCGAAGGGCTGGTCCGAAAGGTGCGTGAACTGAGGCTGCCCAAAATGATGAAGGTTGCGTAAATGATAGACACGGATTTTTGATTGAAAGCCCGCCCGGACGGGTTCCGGTCGGCGGCCTAGGAGAAACAGAAACGCCCGATGTTTGGCCGGGTGCCAGATCTCGGGCGTTTCCATTTTCAGGAGAATGTTGCGAATGGCTTTGAAAGCAATTCTTTCAAAGGAAGAATATGACGCGCTGCCGGAGGCTTCGCGCCAGTACTACGTCGAGAAGGACGGGAAGTTCCTGCTCGATGCGGAAGGAGTCGAGGATGTCAGTGGCCTGAAGAACGCCTTGACGGCGGTTCGGGACGAACTGAAGACCGCCAAGAAGCAGTTGCAGGAAACGATCGACAGGTACAAGGACATCGACCCCGAGAAGGCGAAGGAGGCCCAGAAGAAGCTCCAGGAGCTCGAGGACAAACAGCTGCTCGACGCCGGGAAGGTTGAAGATCTGCTGAAGCTCCGAACCGAGCGGATGAAGGCCGATTATGAGACCCAGATCGTCGCCTTCAACAAAACGATCGGCGACCTGAAGAAGGACCTGAAGGTTGCCAACCAGACCATGGCCGAGGTGCTGATCGACAACTCGATCCGAGCCGCGGCTATGAAGGCCGGCGTTCTCGAGCATGCTGTCGAGGATGTGGTGCTGCGCGGTCAGAGAACCTGGACGCTCAAGGACAAGACGCCGACGGCCATGAAGGGCGATCAGGTGATTTACGGCAAGGACCCGAACAAGCCCATCTCGATAGATGAGTGGGTGAGCGGCTTGCAGCAGGATGCGCCGCACCTCTTCAAGATGTCCGCGGGAGCGGGGACGCCGCCGAGTTCGGGTGGCAGCAGCAACGCGAAAGTGGTCCGGCTGAGCCGCGAGGAGGCAAAGGACCCGCAGAAGTACCGCAATGCGAAAGCCCAAGCCGAGAAAGCCGGGCTACCATTCGAGATCGCGGAATAGTTTTTCAAGCAGAGAGTTGAGCAGCGACTGACAACGAAGGCCCGCGCACTGCGGGCCTTCATCGTTTCAACCGCTTCACAGGTACGGCCGCGCTTCTGGAACCGAGGACCGGGATGGTCCTGGTGTCGAAGCACCGGGGATCGGTGTGCCGTGAAGAGAAGCACATCACATCAAGGAGCAAGTAGCAATGGGTAACGTTCTTTCCGTATACGATCCCCTGTTTTACGCCCAGGAAGGCTTGATCGCCCTGGAAAAGGCCCTGGGGATGGCCGGCCGCGTCTATCGCGGCTATGACAAGAGCCCTCAGCAGAAGGGTTCGGTGATTTCCATTTCCGTCCCGAGCACGTTCGCCGCTCAGGACGCTCCGTCCACCGCACAGGACATCAAGGCGGGCGAGGTGCAGATCGCTTTGAATTTCTGGCGTGAAGTGAAGTTCGCTCTGACCGACAAGGAGTTGACCTTTACGACCGAGAAAATTATCAACGATCACATCCGGCCCGCGGCTTACGCGCTGGCGGACGACATCGATCAAAAGTTGGCCGCGCTGTACAAGCTATTCCCGTTCTATGTGGTCGCGACTGGACCGGCTGCCGTTGCCGATATCACTGCGTCGCGCACGGTGCTGTTCAACAACAAGGTGCCGATGGACGACCTGCACATGATGCTCAACGGGACGCTGGAGGGCGAGTTCTTAAACTTGGCTGCGTTTTCTCAGGCATCCGGCGCCGGTGATGCCGGCGTTCAGACCCAGATGCGCGGCACGCTGGGCCAGAAGTTTGGGTTCGAGGTGTTCGCGAACCAGAACGTCAATACCCACACAGGCGGTGCTTGTGCCGATCCCGATGGCGCGATTGCCAACGGTCCCGGGTATCCGGCCGGCACGAAGACCATCAACGTGGATGGCCTGACCGCCGCCGGCACGGTCAAGGTTGGCGATGTCCTGGAGATCACGGGTCACGCCCAGAAGTATGTGATCACCGAGGATGCGACCGCCAATGCCGGTGCAGTCACGCTGAAGATCGAGCCCGGCTTGCAGTCGGCCGTGGTCAACACCCAGGTAGTGAAGGT
>JBEKYG010000212.1:0-7670 GCA_049511215.1 Acidobacteriota bacterium
GATTGGCTTTAACACGGCAGTTGTGATCGCTTTCCTCTTGACCGTCGCATTCGTCCTCACCAGCGGGATTCGAGGCAGCGCCTGGGTTTCGGTGATCAAGGATATTCTGATGCTATTGGCTGTAGGCGTGGTCGGCCTTGGCGTGCCTCATATCTATTTCGGCAGCATCGGTGGCATGTTTCGGGCCCTGCTGGCCCAACACCCGAACCACCTGACATTTCCCGGTGCCACCACCAATATGGACACGCTGTGGGTAATGTCGACGGTACTGCTGACCGGCGCCGGTTTTTATATGTGGCCCAGTATTTTTGCCACTGCGTTCTCCGCCAAAAGCGCGGAAACCATCAAACGCAACGCCATCATTATGCCACTCTATCAACTGCCCGTCCTATTGGTGTTGCTGGTGGGATTCACCGCCCTGCTGGTCATTCCGGGCCTGAAAGATGGCGACTTCGCTTTTCTGTCCTTGGTAAATAAAACCTATCCTCCATGGTTCATGGGAATCGTCGGGGCCGCCGGTGCCGTGACCGCCATGGTACCGGCCTCGATCCTCGTTTTGTTTGCCTCCACCCTCATTGCAAAGAATGTATACCAGACGGGTTTCAACCCGAGGGCTAGCGAGCAGTCTGTGGTCAGGTTGTCCCGTTTCATGGTGATTGTGATTATGGCCGCCAGTTTGGTTTTTGCCATCTGGCTGCCCAACGCGCTCGTGGACCTGTTATTGATCGGCTACAATGGCGTATCGCAGTTCTGCCCCGGCGTTGTTTTGGGTCTGTTCTGGCGAAGAATCAACGCACAAGCCGTATTTTCAGGCATGATCGCCGGCCTGTCGCTGGTACTGCTGCTCCACAGGCATGATCCATTTTGGGGAATGAACCTCGGCTTCGTTGCTTTAGTTGTCAATTTCATGGTTACCGTTTTTATCAGCTGGCTGCGCCCGGCGCCGAAGCGCGCCGCCAGGTTCGACTCGGAGTCAGCGCAGCTCTGAATCTCCTCTTCACAGAATGAAACCGTGAAATGCGCGAAACACAGGAATCCGTTTCGTGCTACCTACCCGCAAATCCTTTCTTGGAAAAGACTCTTAACCGCCAAGTCTCCAAGACACCAAGACGCCAAGATTCTCTAGTATTTTCCTGGCGTCTTGGGGTCTTGGGGTCTGGGCGGTTGATTTGGTCGCGGCATTGCCGCTCCGGGCACTTCGTGGTTTTTGAAGCACGGCTGGATTTCGGCCTGGGTGGGAGAATCAGGTCCGTGGAGTTCGAAAAATAAACATCGAGTGTCCCACGTCCCCTACGACATCCGCGATCCTCATCCAATCGAAGCCAAGCAGCCTCCACCGCAAGTAGACATGCGCACTCACGACATAGTATCCAGACACCACGTGCGGTGGTTCGTACGCGCGGTCGCAATGAATCCCGTAATATCCGGGGTTGTCGTAGGGTGAGAAGGATATCAAGGTCATTTTCTTAATTCCGCGCTCATCCAGCGCCCCCTTCAATATTTTCATCTCCTGTCCCCAATCCACGTTGGAGTCGTCGAGCCATTCCGTGCCGTGAGCGGTTCCTCCGGCGATTTCGTTGAAGTAAGGAATGTGATTGGGGTAGGCAAGCAGCGAGGAGGTCACGTGCCAGCCCAACAAAATGACGAGCGTGCAAGCGGCCAATCTCTGATTGCGCCGTAATCTCAGCAAGCCACTCGCAAAGACCATCATGAAAGGGAAGACGGGCAGCACATAACGGACTCCCAACGGATCCGCCAGTGCTGAGATCATCACGAAGAGTAAGATCGCGGGAAACAATACAAAGAGGGCGGACCTCCATTCCTGTTCGAAACGCCCGAAGAACGATGCGAGACGTGCGATCACCAGAAGCACAAACGGCGCTGTCGCTTTTACCAGAACGGCAACCAGGAAGTAATACCACCAGCCGCCGATTTGATAATGACCATGAAGGTACCCCGCATAGTTGGGGTTATGGTTTGTGTTGACCACGAACAGGCCTTTAAAGAACAGAGTAGGATCCAGGGAACCCACATAGCTCAGTTGTACCACGAGTGCGGCCAGCGCGGCATAGATGCCCATTCCGATTAACTTGGCGCGATCGAGTCGGAGCGCGGTCCGCAAGGCGGCTTTCAACTGCGATTCTTGACGGCTCGGCCTCTGGTAGACCTTCCTGGGTTGCTTTGTGACCACGCCTTTCGATGTCTTGATGGCGGAAGCAAGATATCCCCGATTCTCGGCCGGACTGGATCTGCCCAAAGTCCACAAGAGCAAGAACGGCATCGGAAACAACATCACTGCAGAGAATTTGGAGACCAACGCCGCGCCCATGGCGATGGCGCTCCAATAGAGGCTCCTTTTTTCACGCTTCTCTATATGACGCCACAGGTAATAGAAAGCGATCAGCAGGAAAGCGCCCACGCCGAGATCCGTAGTCACCAAATGTGCATGAGCAATGATGTTGGGACAGAACGCATACAGCCCCAGTGCAAATAGGCCACAAAGCGACCCGTAGAGTTGTTCGGCCCATCGAAAAACGTAGAAGCCCAGCAGGATTGCGATCAAGACAATAGGCATTCTTCCCCAGAAAAGCAGGCGGTCCGCATCGTTCGAATACAGGAATCGGTATCCAAAGGCATATTGTTCTCGCGGGGCATTCCAGCTGGGATCATTAAAATTCATCGTCGGCCGCAGGGCCAGGAGTGGGAGCGCGCCAAGTACCTTCAAGAGCGGTGGGTGCTCCGGGTTCATCCGGAAATCGTGCTTTAAGAGGTAGGAATATCCCGCGGGTAGATGCGCCACCTCATCGCTCGTGCAACTCTCCTGGCGCATTTCCAAGATATTCATGGCGGCAAAAGCGACCAACAATGCGCCGACCCCAATCCATGTCCTGAGAGAGATGGACGATCGGGAATTCACTTTTGGAGGATTGCCGGCCGGAGCGCCTGATTTGGCCGCTTTCATCAAGAATTGTCCTTGCCGAGTCCCAGGGCACGAATGCGTTTGTGCAGGCGGGTGCGTTCGATACCGAGCATGCGGGCGGCGGCGGAGACATTGCCGCCGGCCTCTGCCAGCGTCTGCCGAATGAGGCCCCGCTCCGCCTGGGCCCGGGTCTCTTCGAGGCTCGAGGGTTCGGTGGCATCGCGAGGAAGGCGGATCTCCAATGGCATGGCTTCGGCCGTAATCATCTCGGAGGCAGACAGAATGGCCATGCGCTCGACGACATTGCGCAGCTCCCGGATGTTGCCGGGCCAGCGGTAGCCGCGCAATAATGTAAACACCTCGTCCTCGATACGCCTGGGTTTGAAATTATTGCGGCTGCAAAAGTCTTGAAGGAAATACTCCGCCAGTGGGCGAATATCCTCAAGACGTTCGCGCAGCGGCGGCACCCGGATGGGGACCACGCTGAGGCGGTAATACAGGTCTTCCCTGAATTTTTTCTGTGCTACCAAAGCGGCCAGATCCTGGTTGGTGGCAGAGATAATGCGCACGGCGACATGCAGCGTCTCCTCGCCGCCGACGTGCTGGAACTCCCCTTCCTGCAGCACACGAAGCAGCTTGGCTTGGGAAGCCTCATGCAGATCACTCACTTCATCCAGAAAAATCGTGCCGCCATCGGCCATTTCGAACTTGCCGCGCCGGCTTGACGTCGCACCTGTGAACGCCCCTTTTTCGTGACCAAACAGCTCGCTTTCCAATAACTCGATCGGGATGGCAGCACAATTCACTCTGATGAAAGGACCGGGAGCAAAAGGACTTTGCCGGTGCACGTGCGCGGCGATGAGTTCCTTTCCCGTGCCTGACTCTCCCAACAGCAATACGCGGGCATCGGAGCGGGCCACCTGGCCAACCTGTTCCATGATGCGCAGGAAGATGGGGCTGACGCCGATCATGCGCGGCGCTTCACCCACCAATTCACGCAAACGGGCATTCTCCCGCTGCAGTGCCGCTTGCTCCAGAGCATTCTTCAGCACCAGGAGGAGACGGTCGCGGCCAAGTGGTTTCTCCAGGAAATCGAAGGCGCCGGCTCGGGTGGCGGCCACGGCATCGGCAATCGTGCCGTGACCGGAGATCATGATGACCGGCGCCTGGTTGTCCGTTTGGCGCAGGGTGTGGAGCAGGTCAATCCCGTTGCCGTCCGGCAGACGAACATCGAGCAGATAGGCATCCGCTCGGCTGCGCGGCATCACCCGCTGGAATTCCGCAACCGTGCGGCAGACCTGCACGCTAAAACCGGATCCTTCCAAGACCAGCCGCAAGGAGGTCCCGACGTTTACCTCGTCATCAACAATCAGGATTTTTTTTGCTGCCATGGCTCACGTCTCAAGGTTTCCTGAACAATCTCGGATGCGCTTGGGGACCACCCGAGGATGCATGAAAAGGTCATGCTCCTATGGTCAGCAATTGTTGGTATCGGAATCGGCGTCGCAATCGCAATCGCTGTCGGCTTTGGCGGACTACCAAGACCGATTGCGACTGCGATTGCGACCCCGATTCCGATACCGATCGCGACGTTATTGGTTTTCTGCTCCTATTTTCCAACCTGTCCGTTGACGAATGATGAATACGGAACGGGTTTGTTACCACTCGCGATTCTGATTCTAACCTGTAAGTGCCAATGAGCAAAAGCAGAAGGGCATTTCATTCGTCCATCGTTCGAGCCACTTGGAGCAGCAGGCGGAAGCCGGCGCCGTCCAATTGGCCCTCGATGGTTTGCAGATCTCCTCCAGCCAGAAGAGCGTTCTTGCGAGATATGGACAACCCCAGCCCCATGCCATGTTTCTTAAAAGTAATCGAAGGTTCGAAGAGGGAGCTGCGTGCCTCCGTGCTCAATCCCGGACCCGAGTCGTGCACTTCAACCAGAATCTTCTCTTGGCCGACTCCCGTAATGCCCAACACCTCGCCTCCCGGGCCCGCCGCTTCCGCCGCATTTTCCAGCAGGTTGGTCAAAATTCCCTTGATCTGATCCGCATCCGCCCAGGCGGCAGGGAGATTGGGAGCAGGTCTGATTTCGTAGTGGACCTCCGGGTGGGCCACGGACAGAAACTGAATGCGCTCATCCAGGAGAGAATTAAGATCAAGTGAAGTGGGATTTGCGGGAGGTTCGGTGGCAAACTCGGAAAAAGCGCGCACACGACGCTCCAGGCTTTCAACCTCGTCAGCTACGACCTGGGCTGCCTGTTCGAGAAATCGCCTGTCGGCATCCGGCTGTCGTGCCAGGATCTCCTCCACCGTCAGCCGGATGGGTGTCAGGGAATTTTTCAACTCATGCGCCATCTTGCGAGCCAACAGCTGCCAGCTGGCAACCTGCGTCAGATAGACCAGGCGATCCCGGCTCTGCCGGAGATCATCCGCTGTGTGATTGAAGGCCTGAATGGCTCGGCCGATTTCATCTTTTTGTTTGGTGTCGAGCCGCGTCTCAAAATGGCCGCCGGCCAGCAGGAAAAGCCCAGCAGTCAGATCCTGAATCGGGCGGCTTACGCGGTTGGCAAAATAGATCACGCTCGCCAACGATAAAATCCAAATGATCGTGGTTAGCAGGATCAAAGGATAGATAAGTCCCCGATGCAGATTGCTCTGGCGCAGTTTCTCCACTCGGGAGTGTGTCTGGCTGATCTGCAACGTCAGGTCGTCCAGGCGGATGCCGTTTAGGCTCCTGGAATAGAGCCAGACATCCGTCCCATGGCGCACCAGATAGTTCAAACGGCCGCCAGCAGGCTCTGACAGTTCAAATCGCTCTGCATCAGGGCTCTGCCAGAATTGTTGTATCGACATGGGCCAGGTCGCCCTGGCGCCGGCATTGTATCGCTGCGGCTCGAGCCGGCCCGAGGCGACCTCCGCCTTGAGGTCATCGCGCGCTTGCCGATAGTACTCGCGCGCAGTTGCTTCAAGGGATTTGGAAAGCCGGTCCAGATCATCCGTGGCTACCCAGCTGAGGCTCGTCTCCAGCAGCGCCATACTGATCCATAGGATTGCCGCCAGAGGCACCAGGGTCGCCGCCAGGAATATCAGGATGAGCTTGTTTCGAAGCCGGTTCACGGCCCTCTCCTCTTTCCAGTGACTAGCCCGCATTTCTCACCAGGTTTCAACTGCGGCGTCGGATCCGGGCATGTCTACTGCGTTGCGCTCCGTCGGGCTCCTAGGCGTACTGTCAAGTACGCCTGCGGGGCCCTCGGTCGCGCGCCTTGTATCCATGCCCGTCCGCGCCGCCTCGCTACGAAACCTGGTGAGAAATGCGGGCTAGATCTTGGACCCTTTCTGTTTCTTATTTTTCAGATCCCCTAAACGCATGGGCCCTGAAACCGCCTCCCAGCGTGGGAGCGCCTCATGTTTCTTGCGGCTGAAGATATCGATCAGGCCAGCCAGCGTCAACCCGGAGCTGCTGTCGCCGCTACTTTCGGCATCATCCGCTATGGAGCATTCCAATTTTGCCATAAAGGTCTTTTCCGGACTGAACGACGGCAGGGGCACCAGCAAATTATCCAGACACCAGGTTTCAGCCGCTTCAGCCGTCAGATGAGAAGCAGCGCGCCCTGGGGCGCCCGACTGTACGATCGAGAATTTCTCTTCCCATAAATCGTAGCTCAAAATGAAGCGCTCCTGCTGAGAGAAGGCAGATGCGCCGCTCGCAGTGACGGTCAGGTCAAAAACATAGGTCACGGAAGAACCATTGTGGAGCTGCTCCAGTGGTTTGCCCGCGAGAAAGTGCAGCTGCGGCGCAGCCACATGCAGGTGATTGCCCTGACGTGCCACCGTCAGGGATAGGGATTGAGCCCAAACCAGAGGGCAGGCGATCCCGGCGAAGCACATCAAAAGAATGTAGTACCGGTAGGATCTCATGATGCCCCCCTAAAACCTGAATCCCAGCATGAACATTGGGGTCACGTTATGAAGTCTTACCGGGAAGGCTAGGGATGCGAAGAGGCCGTCTTTTGAAGCCCAGCCAAATCCCAACCCATGCCTGATTCGGGCGGTCTCCCCCTTATCCCAGACCGTTCCCACGTCATAGAAGACCTGAATGTCCCGATAGCGGTATTCAAGGGAACCATAGGCAACACGCGCTCCTCCCAGCGGTGCCACATCGAATTTGTTCCATCCACGCAGGTCGAAACTATTTCCCAATGAAAAGCGCTCGAATAGAGGCGCGATACCGGTGATCATGCCTCCCCGGAAATGTACCCCGAAGAAGTTTCTACGCTTGGAAACCGTGTAGTCGGCGGTCAAGAAGTGACGGGTATAAACCACGTCACTGTCGAGAACTCGGGTGGCCGTCCGCAGACTGTAGCCGGCGCTGAAGTTTTGCCTGAAACCGTTCTTGCTCACTGCCCGATGGCGATATTGGACATCAGCAGTCCCGGCATAAGCGGTCTGTGTGTGAGCTGCCGGATACTGGATCTGAAGCCGTTCGAAGCTGGTGCCCACGCTCAATTTCAGATCACGATAGGGAATCAGCGACAGGGAAGGGGCGAAATCCTGGCGTGCGCGATAAATGCCGGGAACCATGGTCGTCTTTGCCAAAGCTGCTTGGGTCGCATCATTAAAGGTCTGATGATAAGCATCGAAATCGACCCGCAGCTGCACTACGTCCGTCCCAACCTTTCTGTTTTCGTAGCGCAGGCGTACTCCGGCATTACGTTCCAGCAGTTCGTCGGCACTATCCACCGCCCCAAAG
>JBEKYG010000213.1:0-7668 GCA_049511215.1 Acidobacteriota bacterium
GCCGTCCTTCACGGGCAGCTCGAACTTCGCCTGGAATACGTCCGGGACATCGAGGGTGTCCCGCAGTGCCTTGGGAGTCTCGCGCAGATCGAAGCGGACGAATCCGTTCTCCGAAATGATTCCCTTGCAGGCCTGGAGGGCTTCTTTGGTGAATGCGGCGACGTCGACATGGGTTCCGATCGCGTCCTGCGCTGCCCGCAGTTCCTGCGCCACTTCCTCGACCTTGATCGATTCCTGGGCGAACATCGTGCGCGAGCGCCGGTCCCGGTTCGTGGCCGCGTCCCAATCCCGATGCAGTTTCTCGCGCTGGGGTTTGAAGAAGTCCTCGAAGAGCATGAGCTGCTCGTCGCGCTGGCCGGGCTTGCCCCGCAACAGCAGCCCTTCGAATATGGCCTCCACGACCTGTTCCGTGTCCACCGGAACGGGGACGGAGATCCCGAGCGAACCGCGGATGGTTCGGTGCTTTCTCAAGAGGACATCCAGGACGATGCCGTCGATCTGGTTGTCGGTTCCGTAGTACGTCAGCGCGCGGACCTTGGGGCTGGGCTGGCCGTAACGGTCCGCCCGCCCTTCGCGCTGCTCGTGCCGAGTCGGATTCCAGCTCAGGTCATAATGAAAAACCGCATCGAAATGATCCTGGAGATTGACGCCTTCCGAGAGGCAATCGGTGCAGACCAGCACTCGCTTGGGCGCAGTGGCGAGCTGGCTCACGCGCAGTTCGCGATCCGCCGGCGGCAGCGTGCCGGTCACGGCGACGACTTCCACTCCTGAAGAGAGCCGCCGCCTCAGCTCTTCGGAAAGATATTCGGCCGTCGGAATAAAGCGGCAGAAGAGGATGGGATCGAATCCCTCGCGGAGCAGTTCTTTGACCAGCTTGACGGCCTTGATGAGCTTGCCGTCGCCGTCACCTTTCAGGCCGTCGGCGGTGCGCGCCATTTCGAGAAGACGACGCCGGTTGACCGCGCCTTCGTTCAGTGGATCCTCGGCATCGCTGCCGGGAATCACGTCCATGCCTTCGGAGGATTCGTCTTCGATAAGATCGAGAACGGTGCGACGGCCGATGGCATCCGCTTCCTCGGGGGATTCGGCATCGGCCGTGGAGGCACGGCTTCGCAGGGTAGCCGCCGCGGCAGCGGGGCGGCTGGCAAGCGACCGTAACAAAGCCAGGGCCGACCACCAGCGGACGCGCTGATGGAACTTGTTGGCCCCCTCGACCATGACGGTTTCCCGGGCGTAGTTCAGAACATGTTGGAAGAACTTCTTGTATTCGGGGGAAAGCTGGTAGTTTTCTTCCCGGTCTTCCCGCTCGGGGAAAGGCGTGTCGGCATCGAGATAGCGCCGGAGGTCGCCTCTCCTGCGTTGGACGAAGTGAGCGGCCAGACGGCGCCGGTGCCGCTCGTTTCCGGCACCGGTCAGATCCTCGGGAAGGGCGGCGAAGGCCTGGTCCAGGAATGCAAGGAGCGACCGGAACGCCTCCTCGCTGCCGCTGTGGGGAGTCGCGGTCACCAGGATCATGTGCCGGTCGGAATTCGAGGCGAGACCCTTGACCAGGTCATGGCGCTGATGGCGGCCACGCCCGCCGACGCCACTGTAGGCGCAGCTATGGGCTTCATCGACAATCACCATTTCGGGGCAGGCACGCAGGAAGTCGTCGCGGCGGCGGTCGGATTTGATGAAGTCGGTCGAAACGATCAGGAAAGGGAACACCTCGAAGATTGACTGGCCGACACGACAATGGCGATCGAGCTTCGTGGCTGTACTCGGGAGGACAAGTTCCGCGTCGATGTGGAACTTGGCGCTCAGCTCGCCCTGCCACTGTTCGGCGAGCTGCGGCGGGCAGAGGACGACCATGCGCCGCACTTCTCCGCGATCGATCATCTCGCGGGCAATGAGGCAAGCCTCGATGGTTTTCCCGATGCCGACGTCATCGGCGATGAGCAGGCGCACGGGATCGAGCTTAAGGGCCATCAGCAGCGGCACTACCTGGTAGGGGCGCGGTTCCACGCCGATCCGGGCAAAACAGCGGAACGGGCCCGCGCTGGACCGGAATCCCAGGCGCACGGCATCCCGCAGCAGTTTGCAGGAGCGATAATCGCCGGGCATCGAGGGTTCCGGAAGCCCAAAGGAGGCAGGTTCGACGGTTTCGAGCGGCAGATAAATCCCGGTGACCTCTTCATCCGCCCCACCGAGCGGTCGGAGGACTAAGAGGTTCTCCGCGGACTCGGGAAGGACCACCCACTCCCGGCCTCGCGCTCGAACCAGCGAACCAACCGCGTATGTCATGTGGCCACTATATATTATGATCGTTCATTTGTTGCATCTTTGAGTCTTCGCAACTTGGCGGTTAGCTTTTAAAAGCAACCGCCAAACGCGAAGAAATGATGGGGCTTCCCTTATTTCCTTTGTGTCTCACCGATAACCCACAAACTCTCGTGTGTCTCATTTCAAGAAAGTTATGTGCGCGCATATAGAGAATGTTACATTCGGCGTTTCCAAGTCCGCGTCACGCCAATCTCGTCTCCCTGAACTTCCCTGTAACTCATTCATTGTCATCCACATAAACCCGCAGCATAGGAGCGATCGTCGAATCAGCAGTCGAAAGTTCATGAAATGTGCGCGAACATTTAAAATGTATCGCGAACATTTTCAGAATTTCCCCCAGGTTTTCTCGCAAATATCTGGCGGAAGGCACACCATGCCTTGTTGTCTTATCTGCCCTCCACATCCAAGGACCATCTACTGGCACGCCCCCGCCGGTCGAGACGCACAAGACGCACCGATTGTAGTGCGCTCATCAGACGGGCTACTTGAAGGCGCCCCAGTTGTGTTATCTCTCGAATCTCAGCATTTGCCAGGGGACCATCAACAAGTGCCGCGAGCACACGGGCTTTTGCGCTTTCAATGGACAGGCGCCGATCTACGCGGTATTCAAGAGTGCGGATGAGCAGGTCGTAAGCGCCCCTCGACAGCCGATAATACCTCCCGCGGCCAGTTCCTCCGCACGCCTCAGCAAGCCTCCAATGGGCGACCAGGCGACCGAGGATTTCTCTCGCTTCCTCCATCGAGCGCTGGCAGATCTCAGCGACTGTGTGTGTCGGAACCTCCCGGTGCCGAGTGAGATAATGGATCACCATGAGATCATCGACATCAAGTTCAGAGAATCGATGCATGAGCTCCAGGAACTCGGCGCGTGCCTTTTGACCCTTGATTGAAACCCGGATTGCCTGATTGGAGCTCCAATAAGCCGGCGGTTCCTTGCCTTCGGTCAGCAGGTCCCGGAAGACCCGGGGCACACTCAGGTTCGAGGCGTTGGCCAGGCGCATGCGGGCGAGTGCCTGGAACATGGCCGGGTAGCGTGGCGAAGAAGGGTGATGGAGTATGTTTTGCGCGGTTACGCCACCGACGAAACCGCCGGGATTGCTCAGTTCCAACCGGTCCGGATACAGCTTTAGCGTCACGGCGCCGGGAACTTCGTAGTCGCGGTGGGCGAGGGCATTGACGATCAGTTCACGCAACGCCAGAGCCGGATAGCGGGGGAACTCCGGATGAACGAGCACACCGGGAATTGTCACGATGGGATTATTAGCGCCGACGAGTTCTCGCAATCGCTTAAGGGCAATGGGGAGGCAGTCCGTGCCGTCTTCGGCCTGATCATAGTCCGTATCGGATTTCATGCGACGGAATTGCCAGCGGGCGTGCGGCAGATGCTCCCGGATGGCCTCTGGCTTGCCGGCCAACAAGAGCCCGGCTAAGAGCAGGCTGCCGTCGGCGGCGAGCACGCCGAGGGAGCGCAGTAGATCCGTATCCGAAAGCCGGATGAGATCGGCTGCGGCGCCGGCCTCGGTCATTAAACGCCGCAACTCTTCCATTCCGGAGGCGCTCAGCATGCCTATCGGCGAGTCCAGTATTGGAGAGGCGGTCAGTTCGATTCCGGCTTCCCGCCTTATGGCGTCGATCTCTGAAAGTGTCATGCCCCGCAGACCCTCTCCCAGCCGGATTAGATACTTCCCGGTCTGAGTGTGAAAGGGAACACCGCGCGGGCGCGCGGGTATGTGGATGGCCAGCACCGCCCCATCCAAGGTGGTTACGGTTTCGAATTCGATGCGAATCTGGGTCGCGTCAGCTACGCTCTCCCGGATGCGTGCCCGATCCTCCTCCTGTGGGAGAGTGAGCGGGAGAATTTGCCGAGGCATCCGGTCGCTTACACCTAGGATAAGCCAGCCACCGCCCGCGTTTCCGATGCCGACGGCATATTCGGCGATGTCGTTGCGGCTTGGAATTCCAGGCTTGAACTCAACTGATTCGCTCTCGGAGGCGGCCATCCACTCGCGCAGCTCTTGCTCGTTCACTTCACTGGCTCCGCCGGAATGCGCAATGCTTCTTGCTCTTCGTGGTTCGCTTTCATAATTCCCTCTCGAGAATTACTTCCACGGCTAAACCCTTTCGCTGCCTTGCGGTGGCGACTCTTTTTGGAGCATCCTCAAGAAAACATGTGACGTATTTTCCCTTGGCCTACGATTCCGGAAAGAATGCGGTAATCATCCCGCTCACGGCGGAGCCGGCCGGCTACGATGGCAGGGTGAATTCTCAGCCTCCTGGCAACATCATGGACTTTGGGTGCTAATGCGCCGCGGTGCGCTTGCACGTCCCGCCATTCGGGCTCAGGAATCAGGGCTTCCCGAGCCAAATGGTCGGCAGCCGTTTCCACGGGATCACTGCTCTCGGATTCGAAATCATCCACACAGGCACACAGTTCTTCCTTCCTCAAATGGAGCGCAACATGGGCCAATTCGTGGCTGAGGGTGAACCAGAAACTGTCCAGCCGGTCATAACGGAGTGTCAGGCCGACAATCGGCGTTCCGTCGGAACGTAGCATAGCGGCGCCGTCCAGATGAGTTCTCGGAAGATGGCGCTCCACAACCAAAATGATTCCCATTTTTTCGAGGAATGCGCGGGCAACGAGCGGCGCGTCATCAAGAACACTGAGATGAGCCAGTTCCGAGATAAGTTCCGATGTAACGCTCCCCTGTTGATAGCGCGGGGTCTTCCGCTCCCTGGCCCGCTGGAGAACACGCGCCTTCCAGGACCAGAGAGCGTATTCATTCATTTCTGATCCGCTGCGCACATGCTGGCGGAGAAGCGCGGGCCGGAGGCAGGCCGAGTCATCCGATAGGAGCAACGGGGCAAGCCAATGTTCGGCGCCTGCGAGCAGGTCGCGGGCCGAGCCGGCAAAACCCGGAAACCAATGCCGTTTGAGCATCTCTGCCAGAGGGAAACGCCGCCAATCGATATCCTCGCAATCCCGCGCCGGAGCGGGGGCTGATTCCCGCACCAAAACTTCGAGCGGGATCCCCAGTCCAACATGCAATTTGCGGATCATCGCCATGCTCAACGGCCGCCTCCCGGATAGAACTTCCGAGACTTTGCTCCGGCTGCCCAAATAGGGAATCAGATCCGTCTGGTTCAGATCCTGTTGCTCCATCCGGAATCGAATCGCAGCGATCGGATCGGGCATTTCCATAGGATAATGCCGGTCTTCGTAGTCGCTGATTAGCAATGACCAAAGCTCCAGCTCGTCGCCGCGGGGGGTTCCAGGATCGGCGTCCATAAGACCCGCAATCCGCTTCAATGCGGCCTCATATTGAGATTCGATCTTAATAACTTTGGGCGCCATCAGATATTCTCCACGTCGATTCGGTCGTATTCCTCGTGAGTTCCAATAAACCGAATGTAGACGATCCGCACCGGATAATTAATGTCGGCCACAAGCCTGAACTTGTTGCCGCAGATATTGAACACCACGCGACGCTTGTTGATGATGCTCGCGCTTCGGTACCGGGCCTTGATATCCGCACTCGATTCCCAGGCAGCCGCCCTCGCCTCGTGATACCACGCATCCAGTCCCGCCTTCGCATCCGGGTGTGCGATTGAGAACTGCAAGAGCGGCTTTCTCGCGATGACTCTCATGCTACCATATTCCCTTTCAGGGATCAATATGATCGTTCCCAATAAGGGAACAATCATTCGGAAATTCCGGAGGCCGAACTCCCGGAGATATGGGGAAATTCCCGCGCTCAGCCCCATGCAACATCAACGCCATGGTCCTCCCGGCAGCCATTTCTCAATTCTCCTGGCACCGCGTCGGAGGTCTCCAGGATAGGCAGGAGGAATGGCCTGAGAAGCGCCAAAATCTCCTTGTGGCTCATGCGATTGCGTCCAGGTATGGCTGCATCACCCTCGTCACTCGGCAGATCCGAGCAAATCGCACCAATTCATCGGCGCCGCCACGGTGCATGCGACTGTAATCTTTGAGCGCTTCGACTGCAACGTCGATTCCCACCTTGTTGCGGTACTTGAAGCAATCCGCTACGGTTTTGGCGGCGGAGTAGATGCGCACAGCAACTCCTTCGATTGGGTGGGTCTCGAGTCCTTCTGTCAGAGCAACGCCCGAGAAGCGGGCGACGCGGAGCCGCGGGTACTCAAGCCGCGGGCGGCGCGCCTTTTCCGGTAGGGCGATCCAAACTTCGCGCGGCATCTGGGTCGTGAGCCCATGAAACCGAAGCGCGGTCAGCAGACAGATAACCCCGTTTGGGATCCGCTTTGCAACCTGTGCAAGCGCATGTTCGGCAGTGAGGACATGATCGATAGCGACATAGAGACCACGGGCCTGGCGCTTAACGAGCCCCTCTTGCAGCAGCCCGTAGAGAGCTCCGCGGGGAAACCCGCGATCCTGCAAATCCATGGGGCGGACTACGCCCAGCTTTTTGATAAGACTGAGAATCTGCTTTTCATCACGTTGAGACATGGCGATATCAATAATACATAATGTCGGGATATGTTCACAAGCCCCGACATTATGTGTCTGCATCATTTCGCTAGTTCAAAGCCTTCCGATATCGCGAATCTCGGGAACAGTCACGAATGGCACTTAGTTAAGCCTCCGCGAACGAATTCAGACAGCAAAATGACCCTGAAAGGGTCAAACAGCGAAAGCCCAGGGCGCAAGCCCTGGGGAAATGGTGCAACCGAGAGAAGCCCTGTAAGGGCGAAACAGCCTGTGTCGCCCTTACAGGGCTCGTTCCAGATCTTCCTGTTGACCCAGGGCTTGCGCCCTGGGCTGTCGCTGTTGAACCCCTTCGGGGTTCCTTAACTAAATGCCATTCGTGACTGTCACCGAAATTGCTTCATTCCCTACCAAAGATGTGGGGGTACTGAGCGATTTTGGCGTCCCAGTCCTCCTTAGCGGCGAAGCGGATTACGGTATAGCCTAAATCTTCAAGCGCATCGGTTTGAGCCTGGTCCCGGGAGTGGCGTTCTGGGTATTCGTGGTGAGGGCCGTCAATATAAACCACGATCTGGAATTGCCCGTATACGAAATCGGGGCGCGTCCTGCAGGCTTCGATATACACCTGGCCGTCCGATGGGAGACGGAGCTGGTTGCGCTCCAGGTGATCGAGCCAGTCCCGCTCCAGGCCAGAGTCCGCCTTCCTCTCTAGTTGTTCCAGATGCGCCGCGCGCGGCGCTTCCGCTGGACTGGCTTCGACACTCGCGGTAGACAGCGCCATTAACAGCTCTTTCGCTGCGTGGCGATCGAGCAACGCATGGTCGAGCTGGTTCACATAGCTCATCAGGCAGTCGTAGCAGGCGGCCTCACAGTCTTCCTTGGCC
>JBEKYG010000214.1:0-11230 GCA_049511215.1 Acidobacteriota bacterium
GATCCGAACTATGAAGAGTTTTTCGCTCTCGCCAAGGCCCGGAGCTTCAGCGAGCGGGAAATTTCTGAACGGATGAACTTTTTCGGTGCTTTTGAGGTGACCAAATGAAGATGAACCTCAATGTGGACGTCCATCACCTGACCCGTGTTGAAGGCCATGGAAATATCCGCGTGGTCGTTAAAGATGGCGAGGTCAAGGAGGCGCGCTGGGACGTAGTCGAAACGCCCCGCTATTTCGAAGTGATGCTCAAAGGCAAGCATTACTCCACTGCCGGCATCCTGACTGCCCGGATCTGCGGCATCTGCTCGATCGGGCACTGCCTTGCCAGTCTGCGGGCCACTGAAGCAGCCCTTGGAGTGACCATCCCCGAGCCCGCCAGGCAGCTGCGCCTGCTGGCGAAACATGGCGAGACCTTGCAGAGTCATTGGCTACACCTGTTTTTCCTCGCTGCGCCGGACTTTGTCGGCCTTCCCAGTGTGCTGCCTCTGCTCGAAATAAAACCGGAAGTGGTGCACCTGGCACGCCGGCTCAAGGGCCTGGGCAACCGTCTCTCCGACCTGGTCGCCGGACGAACTACTCATCCTGTCTCCCTGCAGGTCGGCGGCGTTGCGATGATGCCGCCGCGCGAGCAGCTGCTCTCGCTGCGCGATGCGCTCGAACGCTCGTTCGACGACATCAAAGCGACCGCGGATCTCCTCGGCACTTTCAAGATTCCGGCATTCGAGCGCGAGACCGAGTTTGTGGCGCTCAAGGGCGAGAACGAATATCCATGGATTGGCGGCCGTCTGATTTCAACCGATGGCATCGAGCATGCCGAGTGCGACTACCGCAAGATGACCAATGAATACGTGGACAAGCACAACACCTCCAAGTGGTGCCGCTTGTCACGTCCTTCGTTTGCCGTGGGCGCTCTCGCCCGCTACAACAACAACTACAAGCATCTGCACCCGGAGGCTGCCAAAGCAGCGGCCGGTTTCTGCCTTGCGCCGGTGTGCCATAACCCGTTTATGAACAACGTCGCTCAACTCGTGGAGTGCATCCATGTGACGCATGACTCGATCCGGCTGATCGATGAACTGGTCCAGCAAAGGCCGGCGCAGACGATGGTCGAGGTGAAGCCCAAAGCGGGTGAAGGCGTGGGCGCCGTCGAGGTGCCGCGCGGCATCCTCTATCATCACTACGAATACGACAAGGACGGCTACATTGTCCGCGCCAATTGCATTATCCCGACAACTCAGAACAATGCAAATATCCATCTGGACATGCCGGCCTTGGCAAAACACTTTGCCACGGACGGCATGACCGACGAGCAGCTCACGTTACTCTGTTCGATGCTCGTACGCTCCTACGATCCCTGCATCTCCTGCTCGGTGCACTGACCTGCATTTCCTTGGAATGCGGCGGCGTGACCTGCACCGTACACGCATCTCGAGCGAAATTGCTCGTGCCGCGCCTTCAGCGCCCCATCAATGGTCCCCTCAAACCCCGGCCTCACGGCCGGGGCCTGGAGTTTACTCATTGATCACGGGAGCGCTCGCTTAACGGTCGGCCTAACCAGCCTATGCGAATCCCTGTAACAGCGAGAATGGAGAGTATTTGCCTTCACAGCTATGGTCCTGCCCGCCGTTGGCGCCTCGCTGAACCCGCCATAAAAACAGGAGGCGCGAAGGGCCGGTACATCCCGGTCCGACGGGTTCCTATCATGTCTACATCCGGCCGCTCCGTTCCATTCTGCCCATTACGTCTATAACGGCAGGATTAGTGTACTGCGCAGGGTATGACGCCGCTTTTGGCGGTTTGTCAAAGCAGGGTCGTGCTCTCGAACTTCCCCGCATTTTGTTTTTGCACCGGAGAGCGGTGCAGGGCACAGAGCCGGGGGCTGCGTTCTGCGAGCTTTTGCTAAGTGCCTAGCAGATGAAGAACCCGAAGCGGAGTTGTGTTGAGCATTCAGGGTTTTCTCCCTTGGTAGCTGGGGAACGCCCTAGTGTTATCCCATACGGATCAATTGATAGACTCCACGCGATTTTGACGAGCGCCCGGATGTTTCGACGCACGACGCCGGCGCGGCGGGCGAAATGGGGTGAGACGTTTGGCTCATATTGGATAGATGAGAATAATGAGGATGGGTGAACTCGTATGACTTGCCAACGATGCAATGGGTTGATGTACCCCTTTGAATTGCGCGACCGACAGGGTGAGGGCCGTGCTGCCGGTCTGGTATGCCTTCTCTGCGGGGAAATCGTCGATCCCGTCATTGCAGGAAATCGCAGGAGATCTCCGGAACTTCTCCAGCCGGTCAGATCGACACGCCGCAGAAGCAGGATGCGGCGGGCGTTTTATCGTTGATGCGCCAGATGTTCGGGCAGGCTCCTAGGGGTCCGGTTGTCGCTTAGTTCTTCCGCAGCCTACTGGAAGCTCTGGTCAGGTTAGCGCGGATATCCGGGTCATCGGGCCTAAGCCGCAGAGCCTCCTTGAAGTTTGCTATCGCCTCCTCAAAACGGCCCATCCGCTGCAGGGCGAGGCCGAGGTTGTTGTAAGCAAGGACGAAGTCCGGCTTTAACCTCACGGCTTCCCTGTAATGAGGCAGTGCTTCTTCCTGATGGCCCATTTTTTGCAGAATGTTGCCCAGGTTGTTATGAGCCTCGGCGAGGTCCGGCGCCAGTCTCATGGCCTCGTTATATTTCACGATTGCTTCCTCGAGATGTCCCGTTTTCTGTAGAACGCTGCCCACGTCAAAATACGCCTCGGCGAGGTCTGGCTTGAGCCGAATGGCTTCTTTAAAATGCCACATCGCCTCCTCAGTCGAGCTGGAGAGCATTAAACTTCCCAGGTTCACATGGGCCATCCAGCACGAAGGGTTGCGGCTGATCGTGGTGCGATAGAGCGTTTCGGCATCGGCGTACTGATGGCTCTGGCTCCAGGTCAAGAAGGCCAGCATTCCCCCCAATGCAAACGTCCCTGCCATCGCCGGCTTCCGCGGGACATGCCACCGCTCGACGAGATTTGCCAGGCCCGCAGAAAACAGGGCGATGATCGCAATGCTTGCCAGATATTGGAAGTGGTCCGCCACAAACGAGTAGCGGAACGGATAAACGTTGATAAATCCCAGCGCAGGGAATAGCGTTCCACAGAAAAACAGCATCGCCGCCAGCGGCGCCCGGGAACGCTTCCGCAACAGCCACAGCCCCGACAGCAAGGCGATCACCCCCAGCGGATAGAGGTACTGCCACCATGCATCCCGGCTAATCTGCCACCTTGGGTAGATGAAAATCAAATCTGTAGGCCAGAAGAGCTTGCCGAGATAAAACCAGATTGCCCGCCCGGCGATCAGGCCCCGTTCGATCAGTGTGAACTGGAACTCCGCGCCTTGGGCGCGGCCAAATGTTCGTTCAGCCCAGGCGGTGAGCAGACCTCCGACCGCGCCCAGCACAAAGAACGGCACCAATGGCAGCCCGTCACGCCGCCGATGCAGCCGCCCGCGTTGCCACCAGAACACCACCAACAGAGCCGCCGGCAGCGTAGCCGTTACCGTTTTGCTCAGCAGGGCCAGGACGAAGAGGGCCATCGCCCAGGCATAATGTCGTGTTTGCCTGTCCTTGTCAAAGCGCAGATAGGCCAGGAATGCGCCCAGGTAAAAGACGCCCGAGAGCGTGTTCTTAAGCTCGGTGATCCAGGCCACGGACTCCACCTGCACGGGATGCAGTGCGAAGATGGCCGCCGCCAGCCACGCCCCGGGCACCTCCAGCCACTGTAGGATTATCGCAACCAGAAATGCCGATATTAAGTGCAGGAAGATGTTGACCAGGTGGTAACCCAGCGTGTCATCACCCCAGAGTTTATCCTGGAGCCAAAAGGCTGAGTGAGCGATCGGATAGTATTGCTGTGTTGCGCTCAAGTCGACCCAGATTCGCCATAAGCCCCCGGCTGAACGCAATTCGCTCCTGGTAATGTGGCTGTCGTCGTCCCAGAGCCTGCCACCATGCCATGCAGGCTGGTAGGCCGCCAGCGACGCCAGCGTCAACACCAAAACTAAGAACCAAATTCTCCAGCCGTGAGTTTCATTATCCGAATCCGGAGAGCTCTGCTTCCTTGGACGCGTTTTTTTCTTGTCCGGACAGCCCTCCGGTACACATGCCCTTTGTCGTTTGATGCCCATCAGTTGAACCTGGCAAATCGGGTTTTGCTTGCAGCCGGAGGATAGCATGAATTGGGGTGCAAGGGCGGCGGAATTGTCGCAGCTGTGGGGAGAAATGATAGACCCTGGTCGGACCGGAATCTATACGCTCGGTCATATAAATGATTGCGCATGTGCGAAAAATATGCGCTCATATGAATGTGAAAGTACTGGCGCTTTCTGACCCCTCGGTGATGGTTCTTGGCTTGCAGGACGAAATTCGACGAAGCGCCGATCCTGTCCATCGGCGGCAGGGTGCTCTCCAAATCGCGGGGGGATCGGTGCCGGACCTGGGCAAGTGCCTGAATGCCGTGATGACAATCCGGCCGTCACCGCAACCGAGATCGTAAACCGCGTCGCTGGTTTTTGCTTCCGCCAGCTCCAGGATCCGCTCCACCACGTCTTATGGGGTGGGCACACGGGGCTCCAGAACCACCTGAAGGAGCGGATAGGAAGCACGAGCCGCTCGAGGTCCACGCCAAGGCCTCCGCTCGTCCGGCCTCCTCCCGGGTCCTCAGGTTCATACTTGCGAGATTATGTTAACTTCCCGGCCTCTCTAAATCACAGCTATGGTCTGCTCTGGCAGGATTCTACATTTAGAAAGGATTGGCGAAATAGATGTCCCGTTGTCTTGGTCAGGGCCTTTCTTGAGGTTTGCGAGCGAGGTCCAACACGACGTCCACTACATTGCGGTTAAACTCATCCGGCCGCTCCAGCATGGGATAATGTCCCATGTGTTTCATAATGATTGCGTCGAAGTCAGCTTTAATCTTCCTGACAGACGGGACGTCGGTCGGAAACAGATCCCCGTTGATCGCCCGTAATGGGACCGTCAGCTTCCGCGCTGCGGCCGACTGGTCGTATCCGGCAAAGGAATGGAACAAGGCAAAGGCCGTATCCGGCGAGGTCTTCCGCATACGTCTCTCGGCTTCAGCCATTAGAACCGGATCGGCATCCGGGTGGAAAAGGGCTTTCACCATCGCCTTCACACTGCCGGAATAATCGCTGCGAAATGCCTCGGCCCTCTTGCGCGCATCCTCCAATGAGTAGCTGAAATCCAGATTTTGGAAAGTGTCTATGCCCACGACACCGATGACCTGGCCGGAAAGCAGGAGGGCCGCCTCGATGGCAACAGGTCCGCCGAGTGAGTTGCCGACCAGAATGATTCCTTTCAGTTTTTCGGCGGCAGCGACGGCTCTGACATCTGCGCCGAATTCGGGAATTCCCCATTTTGTCCGATTGCTGCCCGACTCTCCGTGACCCGCAAGGTCAGGGGCGGTTACCCGGTATCTGTTGGCGAAAGTCCTGACTTGTCCGTCATAAAATGTCCGGTCGGCCAGGCCGCCATGGATAAAGAGCAGGGTGGTTTCACCGGCCCCGGCTGCCGAATAAACGATTTTCACCCCGTCGGGCGCCAAGCATGTCTTTCGTTCGATTTGCGCCGTCATGATCTCCTTTCCCCGCCTCTCGACAGGCACGGCGGCCGCAATGCCGACCGCAATCGTGGCAATTATTATCGATGCCATCCCCGATTTCATTTTTGCCTCTTTCCCGGACGCCTGTCAACCCTAGCGGATAGGAAGGACGAGCCGCCTCAGATAGGAAGAACAAGCCGTATAATCCTGCCAGAACGGCTCACGGCTGTGATATAGAGAGGCCCGTGAAGTTAACGTGATCTCTCAAGTACGAACCTGAGGACGCGGAAGGAGGGCAGACGAGCGGAGGCCTTGGCGCGAACCTCGATCGGAGACGGGGCTTGTCCTTCCTAACCGCATAATCAAAAACTATCAAAAATTTACTTTTGCAGATACGACACCCGCAAGCCAATTGAGGTAGAATGGGCCTATGCTCTCCCAGCTCTCTTTGTTCGCCCTGTCTCTCGTTCGGACTTCAGATAGACGTCTTGGCATTTCCGCGCCGCAAGGCAATACGATCGATGCATCTGTACCGGTGGCAGCAGATGCCACCTATGTAAAGGAGGATTTCCAATGAGAAGAGGAACCGTGGTTACGAGGCGGGGTTTTATCACCGGCACCACGCTTGGGGTTGCCTCAATGAGCTTGGGGCTCCCTTCGATTCTTAAGGCCGGAGCGCGCGGCGCACTGATCCCAGCCACGCGAACAGAACCATCAATTCTGCTCCTCGACAGAAACGAGAGTCCATACGGGATGCCTCCTTCTTCCGAGCGAGCTGTGGGGAACGCCACCTCAGGGGAATCGCCTCGTTACACCAGGGATGAGCCGGCGGCACTCATCGAAGCCATCTCAAAGCGTCTGGGGGTCGAAAAGGAGCAGGTGCTGCTCGGCTGCGGTTCTACAGAGATCCTGAAGATCTCAGCCGAAACTTTCTGCTCGCCGTCGGGCGCCGCGGTTGTCGCTGAGCCGACATTCGAGGCGGTCGTGAACTACTGCCCGCTTGCCCGTGCGCGCGCAGTGAAGATTCCCCTCACCAGAGATTTCAAACACGACCTCCCCAGGATGCTCGACACAGCCGCGCTGGTCGGCGGGTTCATCTTCTTTTGCAATCCGGCCAACCCTGCGGGAACCTTCGTTGACAAAGAGGCGGTGGAGAAATTTGTCCGCGCGGTCCCGGCCGGCGTCGTCCTGTTGATCGACGAGGCTTACTCCGACTATGTGGATACTCCCAAATACGAGAGCTGCCTGCGTTATGTCAAGGAGGGATTGCCGATCCTGATCTCGCGCACGTTTTCCAAAGTCTACGGTATGGCCGGCTTGAGACTCGGCTACGCCGTTGGACACAAAGACCTGATTAAGCAGATGACCGAGCGGCGTCTGGCCAACAATACGAATCAATTGGCTGTGGCTGCGGCGCTGGCCGGGCTTAATGATGATGAGTTCGTGGCCAAAGTCCGGAAGCTCAATTCTCAGGAGCGGGAATCCCTGTGTAGCGAACTGCGGGCAATGCGCTTGGACTTCATCCCGTCCCAGACCAACTTCGTTATGATCAACCTCGGCCGGCCTGCACAGACCGTCATCGATGCGCTCAAGGAACGGCGAGTTATGGTGGGCCGCCTGTTCCCGTCCATGCCGAATCACATGCGCGTGACGCTGAGCACTGAGGATGAGATGAAACTCTTCATAAAGGAATTCAGATCTGTCATGGCCCATGAATCATGAGTACTGATCCCACTCAAGGTGCGAGGGCAAGATGAAAGATGCGATTCTGATTGCTTTGTGCTGTTGTCTCGGTGCCGCGTCCGATCCGGATCCAGGACTTTCCCGGCGGGTAGTACCTTGATGGCCACGAAGCGGTCGAGATGCGTGTCGCGGGCCTTGTACACGACACCCATGCCGCCTTCCCCTAATTTCAGATCTCCTGACATACCCCCAAAAAGCGTAGGAATAAGCCAATTATTTCGGACATGGGTGCGGACCATAAACTGTCCGCTTTTTTTCGCGAGTGTGTTCCCGTTCCGCCAAAATCGAGCAAAATCGCCGATGCGGCGCCGAAAAAGCGGATGGTGAGGTAACCTCCGGCTCTGCCGGAGGACTCGCGAAGTTTGACAATTCCGGGAGTAACCGGGCGAAGTGTTCTTAATGAATTATCCGAGGTGAATCGGGAAATCCAGCCCCGCAGGGGCGGCGCAACACAGCCCAGGGCGCAAGCCCTGGGTTAGGTAATCACAACCGTCAAGCCCTGAAGGGGCGGCACAGGCTGTGTCGCCCCTTCAGGGCTCGCTCCAAATCCCTCCGCGATACCCAGGGCTTGCGCCCTGGGCTGTGCTATGCCGCCCCTGCGGGGCTGTGTGAGCGTGAGATTAGAGGCATTTCAATGAATGTCGGAGAGACAGGTGATGCCGCTTTGAGCGGCTCCCAATGACCGCTTTGAGCGGTTCACAAAACATGCCTCCGGCTTTGCCGGAGGTTCCGTGACTTATCAAGGATGATGAATCCATTTTGCGTCGTCGGACAAGTGGCCCACCCAAGATCTCGCTGGGAGCGAAACCACACGCGAGCCGCCCGGTGATGGACGTGATTCAGCCAAGCTAACGCCACCAGGACGTTAACATCGAGCAGCGCGATCACTCCTCCTCCAGGGCCTTCTTCACTGTCGGCATGGTCAGCGGAGTAGCGCTGTCGGACACGATAAAAGCCGGGAGCCCTTCCTTGTCCATCGCGTAGGGGCGCGGCGCCAGAGCCCTCCGCGCCAGGGACGACAGTACTTCCCCCACAGATCTCCGCTCAACCTCGGCAATACTCTTTGCCGCCTGGTAGATGTCGTCATCGATGTGGAGCGTGGTTCTCATGACCGCCAGGATACTGCTCATACATCATGATGTCACGATGCGATGATGCTGAGATGCAAGACAACAGGCTGGTGTCTGGAAAATGTTCGTTTGTTACGGTCGGAATCGAGGTCACTGACGAAAAAGACGTCATGAATCTACTGGCGAATTCCTGATTGGCAGCGGTTTCTGCCAAAGCGACAATCCCGCCGCTCTTGTGCATCCATTATTCAGACCCTATACTTTTCTTGGGTGTATTTGACGGCTGGTGGGAGAAATTCCGGCTGACTGAGTCAATGAGCGGTTGCTTAAGGTCCCTGGAAGGGACTCGTTTATGCTGATCAAGAGAGTGCCTGAGATCAAGCCTTCCGAGATTACGCCGAAGGAAATCTATTTCAATCGCCGCCAGTTTATGACGGGCATGGGCGCAGCCGGTGCGGCTCTTATTATCGGCAAGCTGGCGCCGAATCTCCTCAACCCCCAAATGGTCGCTCACGCGGGGACCAAACTACAATACGTCAAGAGCAACCTCAGTACGCAGGGCGAAAGACTTACGCCTCTCCAGGACATTACCACTTACAACAACTTCTACGAATTCGGCACCGATAAAGAAGACCCTTCGCGTTACGCAACCGATTTCAAAACGGTTCCATGGAAAGTGTCCATTGAGGGCCTGGTCAAGAATCCCAGAACCTACGGCGTGGACGGCATCGTCAAGATGCACCCAACGCTCGAGGAGCGGATTTACCGTCTGCGTTGCGTCGAAGCCTGGTCCATGGTGATTCCCTGGATAGGCATTCCGCTCAACTCGGTCATCAAGGCGGTCGAACCAACGTCGAAGGCCAAATTTGTTGCCTTCGAGACCCTGTACGATCCAAAGCAAATGCCAGGACAAAGACGTTCCGTACTCGAGTGGCCTTACGTCGAGGGACTGCGCATGGACGAGGCTATGCACCCGCTGACCATCCTGGCGGTCGGGCTTTATGGAGAGACTCTACGCAACCAGGACGGAGCTCCGATTCGATTAGTGGTCCCGTGGAAATACGGCTTTAAGAGTATCAAGTCCATGGTCAAGATCAAGTTCGTCGAAAAACAGCCGCCTACGACCTGGAACATCATGGCCCCCAGTGAATATGGCTTCTACTCCAACGTCAATCCGCAGGTGGATCATCCGCGTTGGAGCCAGGCAAAGGAGCGCCGTATCGGCGAATTCTCCAAACGACCCACACTCATGTTTAACGGCTATGGTGATCAGGTGGCCGGCCTTTACACAGGCATGGATCTGCGAAAGTACTTTTAGCCGCCCTTGACCGAACGCAAGATCCTGATTCTGATTTGCCTGGTATGGGTCACCTGCCTCGGCGCGTGCGCTCATCGTGCCGCCTCGGCTCCCGCCGAGGAGCCGGATGCGCCCGAATATCGAGCGGCAAGCGCCGTGGCAGTTACCTCGCATACAGGAACGTAACCCCCTATTCCACTCAGCTGGTCCTGCCCGCTGCCGGTCACAGCGACTCTGACTGCATCATGCATCCGGCTGTCTTCCGGGAGTTGGTTCAGGGTTTGAAGCAGGGTGGAAAGGTGGCGGCTACTCTGGTTCAACTAAGTAGCCTTTTCTTCGGGTTGTAGCAATCCAAGGACGTTTCCATCCGGGTCTTTGATGTACGCGAGCCATCCCATATTTGGAACGGGCATTTTCGGCAATGCAATGATAGTGCCTAATGCCGTTGCCTTGGAAAGGGTATTGTCCAGCGATGCCACCTCAGGTGTGGTAAACGTAGTTGTGACAATCAGCCTTGTGATGAATATAGATCCGGATGTGGGTGTCTGCAACACCTCTTGCGCGCTCGCGGATGATGCTTGGTGACCACTGATTTGGCCCGGAATGATAAGCCGCCTCGCAGGGCGATGTAGCAGCGGCACGAAACGCTGCCGGAATCTTCAGAGCGCATCCGCCTTCGATCCTGCCATCCATTCCAGTCCCTTTTTGAGGACAGGCCGTGCGATGCAGCACATCGCCCGGCATCAGCGGCGAGGGCCGGTCCTCGCGCGTCGCTTTGTCTGCCTAGAGCCTGGGCTGGCCCTCGTCCGCTGCCTGCGCTTGTTAGACGCCTCGATTGGCAGTCTGTCCCTGGGCTCGGGCTCGACATCTGGAACCTGGGCCAGGGCAGCAAGAAACTTCTCGCGAGTCCCGCGTCGAGCCCGCGCCTCCAAGTAGTCGGCCGTCATATGGCAGACATCTTCTCGCCCAGGGCGGCAGCGATAAGCTGATTGATGGAAATCCCTTCACGTACGGCGAGCTCGCGAACGCTCTGATGCAGAGAATCCGGCAACCTGATACTCAGTGCGCTCATTGTCCTCCCTCCATCTCCGCGAGGAACTCCGCAGGAGTCTGGACTCAAATCCCGAATCGTTCTAAGCCGACGAAGTCCCGAACATTGTAGGTGATGTTATCGCGCCTGTCCCCGAAATTTCCTTGTGCCCTGAATAGAAATGCTTATAAGGTGTTTAGGGAATCGAAGGGCTTCTGGGCGGCCAGGCAATTGGAAGTGCGGATAAAGAGGGAGCCGCTTCGGACTTTCCTCATCATGACACGGGGCACCGCCAGGGCGAATCTCACGGAACGGGATTTCGATCCCGGAGTATGGACGAAAATCCCCGGCAACACGCTGCCTGACGGCGTCGAACGAAGCTAGCCCTGCGCGTGCCCCGGAAATCATTTAATAGCAACCACATCGGTTAGTTCGCCACCCAGCAGCTTCGCTCCCAGCGCAATATCTTGGAAGCGCTTGAGCCCGCGTAGTACTGTCTGA
>JBEKYG010000215.1:0-7647 GCA_049511215.1 Acidobacteriota bacterium
ATTCTGGGGACTGCTGACATCGCTCGGGCCCATCTGCCGGGCTTTCGCCAATGGGATCATGACCGACGAAAACAAACCCGCGCCCAGGCCCGGTCCTGCCTGCCGTTCAATGATTCCTACGATTCTGAACTTCTTTTCGGTACGCTGAAAACTGATCCCGGCCGGGAGATCCGCGGGACTTGCTTGTCCGCTGCCGGCCGTACTGGCAAAGACTAACGTCAGATCCCTGCCGACAAGGTCCCTTGGCTCGCCATCGGTAATGCGGCGAGCGAATTCCAGACTCAACATACAAACGTCGTCGGTATCATTCGGGAAGAATTCGCCGAAGCTGATGTTTTGAAACAGTCCTTCTCCGCGCGCGGACATCGGCACTCCGGCTGCCGCGGAAAACTCTGAAAACTGATCGTATTTGATCTCGACGGGAAAGCGGAGATCCGGGTAGGCCTCCTTGACTCGATCCAGGGTTGCGATCTTTTTCAGCGCTTCATCATCCAGCTTTGGGCGGGGCGCAGGCGGCATTCCGGCCTTGTCTGTTTCCTCCGATTTTCCCGCGTTAATTCTCCCCCTGCCGATTCCTCTGAAACGCAGATTTCGGGAGACGGCAGGCGCAGCCGGAACTACGGTAATCGAATCGAATACCCCGGATCTCAAGAAGTTCCCGACCAATTGTTCCTGCAACCCGACGCCGAACGAAACCATGCCCACCAGGGAGGCAATGCCGATGGCAACCCCGAGGCTGGTAAGCGCCGTGCGGAGCACAGCCTCGCGGAGGTTGCGTAATGACAGATGAATTGTATCACTGAGGATCATGAGGAGGTCTCCGCAACGACCCTGCCGTCCAGGAGGGTGATGGTGCGCCGAACATACGCCGAGGCCAGGACCGAATCGTGTGTGACCAGGACGATCGTTTTCTGGTTGCGGGTGTTTAACTCGTGAAGTAAGGCGAGGATTTCGCGGGCGGTCTTGCTGTCGAGGTTCCCGGTGGGTTCGTCCGCAAGCAGGATCTCGGGATTGTTGGCCAGCGATCGGGCTATGGACACGCGCTGCTGCTCGCCGCCTGAGAGTTCCTTGGGCCTATGAAGCTGGCGCCCGCCCAGCCCCACCTGATCGAGTAATTCGCGGGCGCGTCTTTCGCGCTGGGTGCGGGGTGTCCCGGCAAACATCATCGCCAGCGCCACATTCTCCAGTGCCGTCATGGTAGGAATGAGGTTGAAGGATTGGAAAATCATGCCCACATTATTGCGCCGATGAACGCTTAGTTCTTCGCGGGTCATGTTTGCGAGGTTGTGGTCGAACACCTTCAGCGATCCGGAGGTCGGATGATCGAGCCCGGCGATGAGATTGAGCAGAGTCGATTTTCCGGAACCCGAAGTACCGAGCAAGCCCAGGAATTCCCCGCGGTCGACGCCGAGCGTAACTCCATCCAGGGCGCGTACCACCTCCCGGCCCATGCTGTAGTGTTTCTTCAGATCCTGGATTTCAAGGGCAATCGTCATGGGAACGCTATTCAACCACAGAAGTGCCTCCCAACGCATGGATATTTTCGCGCTGAGACGGGATTTCTTTGACAGCGCGCATGAAGAGGTCATGCTCCCTAGGGGTGGCGAACATCGGTATTGGAATCGGGGTCGCAATCGCAGTCGCAATCGGTTGTATGGGTCTGCAAAAGCCGATAGCGACTGCGATTGCGACCCCGATTCCGATACCGATCCCGACGGAACAGTGTTCTCCTCTCTTGTTGATGCCGCCAAATGTCAACCTACTTATGAACTGATTGGTCTGATGTATGGACAAAATTCACCTCAATACCGGAAGTCTGTGTCCTGGCTGCAGGCAAGTGATGGAGATCAATAGCCGGGCATGCGCTTGCCGTCGCGCTTGAACGGATCGGTTATGCGCACGTGGAGTTTGGGAATATCCGTCGTTTGTGGGCGGATAATTACCGTGTATTCCCCGCGCGTTGCCGGGGTAAAGTGCCACTCTGCGCTTTCCCAATCTCTGATGGTGACCAGACGCGACAGGCGCTTGCCCGGCTTAAAGGTGTGGACCTCGTCAATGAGCACTTCCCCTTGCGCGTCCTCGAGGCGGCAGGCTATCTGGATTTCAAAGTAGGCGTCGATGCCGGAGCAAATCATCGGGGCAACAAAGAGCGTGTGCTCAACACCCGGATGCTCCACTTCGAAGCGAACGGACCTTGCCGAAGCTTTCGCTCCCTCTTGCAGGCCCAGCATGCCGTCGATAATTTCTTCGTGTAGAGTGGTGATGCGCGAGCGATAGTCGGTGGCGAAGACAAACCAGGCGGCCGCTATGGCAAAGACGGCTATGCTCACCGCCAGCCAACGGAATCTAGCAAGTCGAATGCCAAAGCGGCGGCGGATAAAGGCATCGAATATCCGCAGTCCGGCCGCGATCGCGAGAAATGACACAAGAACAAAAGCAGTGAGCAGAAAGCTGTTCATCGGCGACGCCTCGTCTGCAGCCGCTTGGCCCATATGCCAAGATGCGCTTGTGGCTCAGATGCTCTCGAACGATCCGGAAAGCCGGCCGTAAATGAGCTTGTCGGCCTCATCATCGCCTTTGTAGTCCCACTCAGCAATATCAGCGGCCACCTTCCGCATGTGTTCCGCGACCGTCTGGTAGACGACGGCGGGTTGGGCGCCCAGCGTTCCCGTGTTGAAGAACGCTTTGTTCTCGGGGAGGAGATACATTTTGCGGACTTTCCGCCAGAAGGCTGGGTCGCCTTCCCTGGGAAATTCGAGAGTGAGGGCTTTCGTCTTTTCAAAGTCCCACTGCGCCAGGCCGGGGACGGCTGGCAAAGCCGTCGCGAGCGAAAGGGACCTGAGAAAATCGCGCCGCGTTACCATCGTGTTTTCTCCTTCCACAGTTCTATTAAACCGGAATCTGGGACGCATTTATTTCACAAAACCGAGCGCCGCGCAATATTTCTGAACCCATCACTGCGATTAAGACACTGCAAGGCAAAAGCAGCCACGAATAACATGAGGGGCGTAGCCGCAACCAAAATCTAACGCCAAGACGCCAAGACGCTAAGACGCCAAGAAATCAGGGATAAGACTTTTGGCGCCTTGGAGCCTTGGAGTCTTGGCGGTAAAAAATCCTTTCCGCCTGCCAAAGGATTTGCGGGTAAGTAGTACGAATAAAACGAATAGGGAGGCTTCAAAGCGTTTTCGCCGCGCTGCGAATCTGTGGTATGTTCGCGGGCAACATTGTGAGCGGAGGACATTATGATGAGAGCTGCGGGTCTTCTGATTCTCATTCTCGCATTGACTGCGCCTTCCGCCAAAGCCGGAACGCTCGCCGAAAAACCAACCTCACCAAGGCTGATTCAGCTGTTTGACACGGGATGGAGATTTTATCTGGGCGATGCTGCCGGGGCTTGGGAGCCCGGATTCGACGATCGCGATTGGCGCACTCTAGATCTGCCGCATGATTGGAGCATCGAGCTGCCGTTCGATGCCAAGCTTGCGAGCGGAACCGGATACCTCCCGGGAGGATATGCTTGGTATCGGAAGACTTTCCAGTTGCCTGCGACTGCGGCCGGAAAGCGCGTCAGCATTCGCTTCGACGGCGTGTATATGAACAGTGAGGTCTGGTTCAACGGTCACGCCCTCGGAAAACGGCCCTACGGTTATGTCAGCTTTGAGTACGACCTCACCCCTTACGTGATCGCGGGCGCAAGACAGAATGTGCTCGCAGTCAGAGTTGATCACTCCAATTATGCCGATTCACGATGGTATACCGGTTCGGGCATTTATCGGCACGCCTGGATGACCATCATCGGAGATGTCCACATCACCTCTTGGGGAACCTATATCACGATTCCGCAGCTATCGCGGCAATCCGCCGTGATTGCGATCAACACCAAGGTCAGAAATGATGGCGCCGGCGCCAGGGATGTAGTGCTCCAGTCAACAATTTTAGACAGTGTGGGCAAAACGGTAGCGACGACGGAAACCACCCACGCCATCAGACCAGGTGAAGAGTACCGTTTTGAACAAGGTGTCAGGATGCCGGATCCGAAGCTTTGGTCTCCCGACGCCCCATACCTTTATACGCTCTCGAGTCGCCTAAAAGAGGGAAACACCCTTATCGACGAGTACGAAACACCCCTGGGCCTCAGAACCGTTTTTTTCGATCCGGACAAAGGGTTTTTCCTGAATGGTATCAAAACGGTAATCAAAGGTGTTTGCATCCACCACGATGCCGGATCCCTGGGGGCAGCGGTCCCGGACCGGGCTCTCGAAAGGAGATTGCAGCTCCTCAAAGAACTGGGGTGCAATGCGATCCGAACCAGTCACAACCCGCCCGCTCCTGAATTGCTCGATATGTGTGACAGGATGGGTTTCCTGGTTATGGACGAGGCTTTCGACGAATGGGCCAAGCCCAAGCGTAAGTGGATTGAAGGCTGGAACGTTGGCAAGCCGGGCTTTGAAGGATATGCCACATATTTCAACGATTGGGGCCTTCAAGATATTCAAAGCATGGTGGAACGCGACAAGGACCATCCATGCGTCATCCTCTGGAGTATTGGCAACGAAATCGATTACGACAAGGACCCTTATTTTGATCCCGAATCAAAAGGCTACTCCGCCGACAAACCCTCTGCTGCGGATTTGCCCGGAGTGGCCGCGAAGCTGATCAAAGCGGTGAAAGAGATCGATTCGTCCCGTCCGGTCACAGCGGCACTTGCCAACATCGCGGTCTCGAACCGATTCGGCCTGGCCGACCTGCTTGATGTCGTCGGCTACAACTACCTCGAGAAGTTATACAACCCCGATCACGCCCGCTATCCGGGAAGAAAGATCCTTGGGAGCGAAAACTCGCACGCTTACAGCGCGTGGAAGGTAATCGAGGATTTGCCTTATGCGAGTGGCCAGTTTCTGTGGACCGGGTTCGACTATCTTGGTGAAGCGCGTCAGTGGCCTGTGCGCAGTTCCAGCTCCGGTGTTCTGGACGAGTGCGGTTTCAAAAAGCCCGCGTTTTATTTCCGACAAAGCCTCTGGTCCGAAAAACCGATGGTTTATATCGCCGCCCAGACTCCTCCTGCAGGATCTGAAAGTGTGCGCGCCGCAAGATCGGAGGTTGTCCCCAATTGGAATTGGCCGGTAAAGGATATCGACCCTGTGACTGTTGTTGCCTATACCAATTGTGAAAGGGTTGAGTTGTTCCTGAACGGGAAATCGCTGGGAGAAAAAACTCTTTCCTCTGCCCCGGATCACGTTCTCTCGTGGAACGTTCCCTATTCGCCCGGAACGCTAAATGCCATCGCCAGGAATAGCGGTGCACCCGCCGGATCCTATGAACTGGTAACGAGCGGAAGAGCAGTGCGAATAAGACTAAGTGCGGATGCGACTTCAATCGCCGCCGACGGGCGCGACCTGTCTCATGTGGAGGTGTCCGTAGTTGACAGTGCCGGGAATACGGTGTATTCCGCCGACGACATGATCAGTTTTGAAATCGTCGGAAGAGGGCGCATCATCGGTGTAGACAGCGGGGATATCCGAAGCCACGAGAGTTTCAAAGCGTCCTCGAGAAAAGCATTTCAAGGCAAATGCCTCGTGATCGTTCAATCCACGCCGGACGCTGGGACGATTCAATTGAAAGCCACGGCATCAGGCCTTATCGAGGACAAGATTACGATCGCCACCTCAACAGCCAATCGTCGCTAGCGGTTCCGGGGTCGCAACCCGACCTGTAGAGCAGCCAACAATCCGGAGGGGAAGATGAACGGAAGAGGGGAGTGGGCCTTTTGGCTGATGGCCGTGCTGTTGGGCACCGGCACCCTTTCAGTTTCTGAGTTTCGGCCGGGCGAAGTCTGGCTAGACTCCGAGGGCAAGCCGATCCAGGCGCATGGTGGCGGCATTCTGGTCAGTGGCAATACCTATTATTGGTACGGCGAAGACAGAACTCCGGGAACCAAGACCGGCGTCTCCTGCTACTCCTCGGCGGACCTCTACAACTGGAAACACGAGGGGCTGGTTTTCCCTCATGACTCGTTGCCGTCGGAGATCCGCAACAGCTCATTCTTCGAACGCCCCAAAGTCATATTCAATGCTCAGACCCGCAAATACGTCATGTGGATGCACCTCGAGCAAAGGGGCTATCACTTCGCCAGAGCGGGAATTGCCGTGAGCGATCGGCCGACTGGCCCATTTGTCTTCCTGACAGAGATGCGTCCGATTCGAGACGATATCGAATACAAGAGTGATGACCCGGACCGGCAAAAGGAGTTCGGCGGTACGTACCGCGATATGAATTTGTTCGTCGACGACGATGGCAGGGCTTACGCCTTCTATGCCTCAGAAGGGAACTGGACGATGTATGTCGTGCGGTTGAACCTTGAGTACACCGGTCCCGAAACGCCGGCTGTGTTGAATAAGACCTGGGCTCGGATCCTCACCCGCCGGATGCGTGAAGCTCCGGCGCCGTTTAAATTCAAGGGTCTCTACTATCTGATTACCTCCGGATGCACCGGATGGACGCCGGATGAGGCGGATTATGCCGTTGCCGGCAACATCCTCGGTCCATGGGTCTCGAAGGGCAATCCATGTATCGGTCCCGAAGCGAAAACCACATTCGGTTCGCAGAGCACCTTCGTGCTGCCGGCACCGGGAAGATCCGGTTGTTTTATCTTCATGGCCGACCGGTGGGCTCCGAGGCAGCTGGACGATTTGCGCTACCTGTGGTTGCCGCTCATTTTAAAGTCCGACGGAACCTTCACACTCGAATGGCGCGAAAGATGGGACCTGTCGGCTTTTGGAGTGAAGTGACCGGTGATTCATCGAATGCCCCGTGGCTTCTGAGGCCTTGCGGTCTCATTTCTAGGAACTCGACGAATGCGACGAAAATGGATGGCATTTTTTATTTACGTGCTGGTGTTGGGGATAATCCCGTTTGGGGAATCGAGAGGAGTCCCTCGCCGCGAGGGAGATGCGCCGGCTCAAACTGATTTGGGCGCAGCGCTTGCCATTACTCATGGACCATACCTGCAACTGCCGACCAGCACTTCCATGACGATCGTATGGCACACGAACAAGAAGTGCGTTTCCAAAGTCGAGTATGGCACCGGTGATGAACTCGGCATGACCGCAATCAACAGCCGAAACGGTTTGATCGACAACGATCGCACCAGCCACGTGATCCGCATCAACGGTCTGAAACCGGGCAGATCCACGTCGGTCTCAGCCCCCATCACATCTTCGAAGTCGGTGTAGATGGGTTTGCGCTTCTGCTTTTCGATCAGCTTCACCAGATCGCGAAGCCGGCGGCGTAGGGACTCGAGCATGGGAACCGTCACGTCCTGCCACCATTCGTCCGTCTGCACATCCTGGATTAGCGGCATCTGGTCGCGCACCATCGGGATGGCTGACTTCTCCTCCAACAAACCCGCAATCGCCTTGATCTGGTCTCGAAGCCGCCCGAAGGCTGGTTCTGAGCGCAAGAGTGCCAGCTGCAGGTTAAGTACGAGTAAGTCAAACCTCTTGGCCTCTTCCGCCTCTCCCTCGAGTTCAGAGCTCCTGACATGGTCGAGAAGCAATCTGTCCCAATCCGGGGTCGGAATCGGTATCGGAATCGCTATCGATTCGGTTTCCCTACGATTCCGATGCCGATTCCGACCCCGACCCG
>JBEKYG010000216.1:0-7642 GCA_049511215.1 Acidobacteriota bacterium
GCCGATCATCGGTGACTTCCATTACACGGGCATCTTCTGCTTACTCAGTACCCGGCGTGTGCGCGGGCACTGGCGAAATATCGCATCAATCCAGGCAATGTCGGGGCGGGCAAGCATCATGACGAAAACTATCGCCGGATGATCGAGGTGGCGATCGAAAACGATAAGCCGGTGCGCATCGGTGTGAATTGGGGTTCTCTGGATCAGGCCTTGCTGGTGCGGCTCATGGACCAGAACCGCCTGGACTCCGCGCCGCGCCCTGCTCGCGACATCATGATTGACGCCATGACCTTGAGTGCGCTCGAATCGGCGCGCATGGCCGAGGAGTACGGACTGGCGCACGATCACATTATCTTAAGCGCAAAGCTCTCCGGGGTTCAGGATCTGATCCTCGTGTATCGATCGCTGTCGGCACGGTGTGACTATGCTCTTCACCTCGGGTTGACCGAGGCCGGCATGGGCGCCAAGGGAATCGTAGCCTCGGCGGCGGCTCTCGCAGTGCTTCTGCAGGAAGGGATCGGCGACACGATCCGCGTGTCGCTCACACCTGCCCCCGGCGGAGACCGAACGGAAGAAGTACTAGTGGCCCAGCAGATCCTGCAGTCCTTGGAGATCAGAAGCTTCACGCCCCAGGTTTCGGCCTGCCCGGGCTGTGGCCGAACGGCCTCCACCTTCTTCCAGGAGATGGCCGGCCAGATTGAAACCTATCTGCGGACGCAGATTCCTGTGTGGCGGAAACAGTATCAGGGTGTGGAAGAGCTCAGAGTTGCGGTGATGGGATGCGTCGTGAACGGTCCCGGTGAATCCAAGCATGCCGACATCGGGATTTCCCTGCCCGGGACGGGCGAGGAACGAAAGGCGCCTGTTTACATTGACGGCCGCCTGGCGAAAACCTTGCGCGGTGATGCCATCGTCGCTGAGTTCATCGACATGCTCAACCAGTATGTTGATTCCCACTACGCTCCCGCGCGGAGTCAGTGACATTCGGGAAATCCGAGGCGAGCTTTGTTGGAAGGATCGGCTAAGACAGGCCGTGGTGGCTTTACAAACGTCGATATCGGAAACTGAGGGATATGCTCAAGACACATAATTGTGGTGAACTCCGCGCTTCTGACATCGGGAAAAAGGTAACGCTGGCCGGCTGGGTGCACCGGCGTCGGGACCATGGCGGCTTGATTTTCATCGATCTGCGCGACCGCTCGGGACTGGTCCAGATCACGGTCGGCCAGGAGTCCGGAGATTGTACCGGCGTCGCCGAGAGGCTGCGAAACGAATTCGTCGTCCAGTGTGCGGGTTTAATCAGGGCTCGGCCTCAGGGGACGGCCAATCCGGGCATGCCGACCGGAGAAATCGAGGTGCTGGCGCATTCCCTCGTGATCCTCAACCCTTCCAAACCGCTTCCCATCCAGGTGGATGATGACGGATACAAGACTGAAGAGAGCATGCGCCTGAAATACCGATATCTTGATCTCAGGCGGATGCGGCTGCAGAAAAATATCGCCCTGCGGCACAAGACGGTCAAGTTCATTCGCGACTATCTGGACGGGCAGGGCTTCTACGAAATCGAGACGCCGATCATGATCAAGGCGACTCCGGAGGGGGCGCGCGACTATGTGGTTCCCAGCCGCGTCCAGCCTGGCAAGTTCTACGCTTTACCGCAGAGCCCTCAGCAGCTCAAGCAGCTGCTCATGGTGGCCGGTTACGAGCGCTACTTCCAGATTGCGCGCTGCATGCGCGATGAGGACCTTCGCGGCGACCGCCAACCGGAGTTTACCCAGCTCGATCTGGAGATGTCCTTCGTGAGCCGAGAGGACGTGCTCGACGTCGTCGAGGGATTGGTCAAGGGGCTGGTGCCTGCCGTCACGCCGCACAAGCGCCTCTTCGACCCCTTCCCGAAGCTCACCTATGAGGAAGCCGTGTCACGGTTTGGCACCGACAAACCGGATTTGCGATTCGGCATGGAGCTGGTGGACGTCACAGAATCATTCCGCGACTCCGAGTTCAAGCTCTTCGCTGAAGCCGCGAGGACAGGACAGGCCGTCAAAGCAATCAAAGCTCCAGGGTGCGCTTCTTTTTCGCGCAAGGATCTGGATGTGCTCACCGAGCTGGTCAAGGCATGGGGTGCGAAGGGCCTGGCCACGATTGGCTGGACCTCGGCGGGTCTGAAAGGAAGCATTGCCAAAACGCTTCCAGAAGCTCAGGCGGAAGAGCTGGCGCACAAGATGAGTGCAGGGGAGGGGGACCTTGTCTGCCTGGTTGCGGAAAAGCCGGCGCTGGCCAACAAGGTGCTCGGGAACCTGCGCCTCGAGTTTCGCGACCGCCTGAAGCTCGCGCCGCAGGATCTGCTGGCCTTCGCATGGGTGGTGGATTTTCCCATGTTCGAATGGGACGAGGAAGCGAAACAGTGGAGCTTCACGCATCACCCCTTCACCATGCCCAAAGAAGAAGATCTCGACAAACTCGAAAGCGATCCAGGCTCGGTGATGAGCAACGCATACGATCTGGTCTGCAACGGCTATGAACTCTCGAGCGGCAGCATCCGCATCCACCGTCGCGACGTTCAAGCGCTTATCTTCAAACGCCTCGGTTACACCGAAGAGGAAGCTTACAAGCGATTCGGCCATATGCTTGAGGCTTTCGAATATGGCGCGCCGCCTCATGGGGGAATGGCGCCCGGGATCGACCGTCTGGTGATGCTGCTGGCCGACGAACCGAATATCCGGGAAGTTATCGCCTTCCCCAAGACCGCCAGCGCGAGCGACCTGATGTTCGACGCGCCCGCCGAGCTCGACCCCAAGCACCTGAAGGAGCTTCACCTCAAGGTCACCGAATGATGACTGATTCGAGATTCGAAATTCGAGATTGGCAAATTCGAAATTTCGAATCGCCAGTGTCTAAACGCGTCACTTCTTTTTGAAAACGATGTTGCCCGAAAGGGTCAGCAGGTTGATGGGAGATCCACCGCTACCGATCAGCGCCTTGACGGAGCTGGCCTTCTTCTTCCCCATCACTTCTAGCGGGACAGATTCGCCTTGAACGAGCTGCTCGGGGTAATCGACGGAGATTTTGCCGTCTCTGGTTCCGAGCTGCAGGGCCGCCGAGTAGTCGGCCGGCAGCGTCAGGTCGATGGAACCCCTCGAGGTTTTTCCCCAGAATCCGGAGCCGTTCCAACGTGGGCCGGCAAGCGCGACACTCAGATCCCCCCGTTTTGTGGTCGCTGAGAAATACCCAGCCACGTCTTTTATCTCGATATTCCCCTCCGCGACCGTGGCCTCGACCGAACCGCTCACAGAGGCTATCGAGAGGTCCCCTTTGATCATCTTAACGCTCAGGTCGGTTCTCTCCCCAGGCACGTAGACTACGACATTTACTTCCAGCGTAGCGCCCGGATGCGGCGATCCGGAAGTGCTGATCCGAGCCGAGGTCGGTGTATTGGTGACGCGGACCGGAAAGCGCTTTGCCACGGCTTGTGCTTCATCGGGGGAGAGGTAGAAAAAGACCTTTTCGATTTCCACCCGCAGGGAAGCATTCGGCCAGCCAACAATCTGGAAATTGCCCGGAGCCGCGGCGCTGATTTCGAGCTTTCCGCCTGGATAGAAGGCAAACTGCTTCTCGCTTTTATCCACATATGGGGTCTTCGCGCCGGGACCCTTCTGCCCGGCTGGCTCAACTTGCTGCCAACCGGCAGCCAGAAGGAGGATAGAAACCATCAAACGAATTATCATGCTGTTATGCTCCCGGCGTGCGTGGAAAGCGCTTTGAGGCGGGGTGGCGCGTGGTCCGTGGCCCGGACGGCGTTTCCGGCTGATTGCGTTTTGGTCCCGCTATGACCATTGGAGACGAAATGGAGAACCGTGTGGGTGTCGATGGCATGAAACATGAGGATGCAGAAGAGACCAATCCCGAGCCAGAAGGCCGCTCGTGCGGGGCGCGAACGCCACCGGCGTTGCATCTGCGTGAGGAGGTGATAGAGAATCCAGCACTCAAGGGCAAAGGGCGGGAAGCCGAAGAAGCCAAGAATAGGCATTTCAAATATCTTCCAATTCCCGAAAAAGGGCACCGAATAGATCCAACGGGACGCAGCCCAGAAGTTCCAGAATTCCCACAAGACGCCGCAGAATAGTCCGCCGGCGAGCAGGCTGAAGACCTTGCGCCGATCTCCGGCAGCAATCCGCAGCGAGAGACTCTGAAGCCCCAGCCGCTCCAGAAATGGGTCGAAGAGAAAGATAGGCCCCACCCAGATAGTGGGAAAGAAGTAGCGTGGCCAGAGCAATGGCGCGGCGGAGAGGCAGAGGCCGAGCGGCACCAGGATAGGTAAAGTAGCCGTCGCTGGTGGCGCAGGCAGCTTCTCGGCCTGGGAAGCAAGCTGTGCTTGAGGTCCGAACAGAATGAACTCGAAGATGTCGGCAGCGATAAACACACCAGGGAGGACGGTAGCAAACGCTACGGAGTATCCAACCCAGCGGATCCACATCTGAGCCGGAACGCCGTCGTAGGCCCAGTTCCGGAGGGCCAGGTTGTAACCTTCGAAGATGAGCCAGATGAAAACCGAGAGTGGCAGCATGCGCCACAGTTCCGCGCGCCGGCCGCAGAGCAGCGAGCGGCCGCGCAGCCTGAGCAAGAGGTTGTCTGCCAGCAGAATATAGGACCACCAGGCGAAGCAATAAAACCAGGAGTAGAAGGGCTCGATCTTCCGAAACAGGCAGTATTCGGAAATGAGGAGGAGCAGAAACCCCAGCCAGCCGTAAAGCTTCATTTCACTTCCCGAACGGCGTTGTACTTGCGGCAGATTTCGAGGACTCTCTCCAGGGGCAGCGCTTCGATTGTATGTCCGCCAACGCCAATGGTTGTCTTGGCCAGGAAGAGAGAGTTATAGACGGCTTCCTCCGTTGCCTCCTTCACTGCCTGGAAAAGCGGCGAGACGGCATCGTTGTTCAACACCGGCGGCGACAGCGTCCTGGTCTTGGGATCCGCGGGGACGCGCGCCTCGGATGCAGTGGAAAAAGCAATCACATAATCTCCGCTGCCGTTGCTGCTGTAAGACCCCGTTTTGGCCAAGCCCAGCATGGCGCGCGCCGCCAACCGTTTAAGATTACGCGCATCGAGCGGAGCATCCGTCGCCACAACCACCATGCATGAGCCGTCCGGTGAGCCCACCGTAGTCCCTCGCCGGCCCCTCGCGAGTTCCTGTCCCACCGGAGCGCCGTTGATTTCGAGTACGCCGCCAAAATTGGTTTGAACCAGCACTCCTACGATATATCCACCCTGCGAGGAAGAAACCTGGCGCGAGGATGTTCCGATGCCGCCCTTGTAGCCGAAGCAGACGGCTCCAGTTCCGGCTCCTACCGCGCCTTCGGGAACCGGGCCGCCCTTCGCGGAACGAATGGCTTCGAGCACGTGCTCCTTGGTTACGTGGCGGCCGCGAATGTCGTTGAGGGTGCCATCATTGGTTTCGCCCACGACTGCATTGACGGAGCGAACCTGCTCGTTCCCTGGCTGTGCCAGCGTGTATTCGATCACCCCCGCGATTCCTTCCGCCACATTGAGGGTATTGGTCAAGATGATCGGCGTCTCGAGATTTCCCAGCTCTTCCACTTGTGTGCTGCCTGCCAGTTTGCCGAACGCATTGCCCACGAACACGGCGGCAGGAACTTTGTTCTGATAGAGATTGCCCGAATGGGGCAGGATGGCGGTGACGCCGGTTCGGATGTTTTCCCCTTGCGACAGCGTGACGTGACCCACCGCGACGCCGGCTACATCCGTGATTGCGTTCAAGGATCCAGGCTGAAGCACGCCCGGTGTAATGCCAAGCTCGCGCGCTCTCTTCTGGCCCGCGGCCGAAGGGCACAGTGCGAACAAAGAGACCGCGAGCCCGAGTCCGGCACAAAGAGACGAAGAAAAAGACACCCACATGACTCACCCCCTGGGAGGCCTTGGTGCATAAGGATCGAAAGCGGCCAGCCCCCTTCAGCTCATGCCCATTGTACAGCTTTTCGTGTGAAATTCGGTGACAGGATAGAATGACGCTTAATTATGGAGTCCGACTAGGACCCTGAAAGGGTCCAGCAGGAAAGCCCAGGGCGCAAGCCCTGGGAACTGGCGTAGATCAAGAAACTAGCCCTGTAAGGGCGAAGCAGCCTGCGCCGACCTTACAGGGCTGATCTCCCGGACGTTGATGATCCCAGGGCTCACGCCCTGGGCTTTCCTGCCCCGCCCCTTCGGGGCTTAAACACGTGATTTGGCATCACTGCGAGGTGATTGCGGTCATTACTAGCTAAGCGCCATTCGTGACAGGATACGCATTGCGCTTTTTCCCGGGATCGGTGGCGGGTTCCGCTTAGCGGGCGCGTCGAAAAGTGCGGGCTGCGCTGGCCGCTCAAATCATATTACGAAACAGAAGACGTTATGGGGTCAGTGCTGGTAGAATATCGCAAGGAGCGTTGTGTTCCGGACTTCACGCTTCGGGAACTTACAGCTCCGCCGGTGATCCCGGCGAAATTCCAGAGGCGCACCTCTGGAAGATCATTGCCATTTTGCCGTTTACGGACTTGAGATGATCGAGCAGCCAGGGACATCTCGCGGACGGCCTCGCCAAGGAGTGAAAAGAGATGAGCATCCTGATGGAGAAGACGCTGGGTATTCTTCTCGCCGGGGGCGCGGGCGAACGCCTCTTTCCACTCACCCGACACAGAGCCAAGCCTGCCGTTCCCTTCGGCGGCATCTACCGGATTGTGGATGTCACGCTCAGCAATTGCATCAATTCGGGCCTGCGCAAGCTATTCATTCTGACTCAGTACAAATCCTTGTCGCTGCATCGGCACATCCGGAACGGCTGGTACAACGTCGTCGCCAAGGATCTGAATGAGTTTATTGAAGTCATCCCGCCGCAAATGAGGGTGGGGGACAGTTGGTACATGGGCACCGCGGATGCTGTCTGGCAAAATCTGTATTCGATCAAAGGTGTGGAGCAGATCAACTTCGTGATGATTCTCTCCGGCGATCACATTTACAAAATGAACTACTTCCGCATGCTGAGGCAGCACATCGAAAAGCAGGCGGATGTGACGATCGGCACGATCCAAGTGCCCGTGGATAAGACATACCTGTTTGGGGTGCTGCAGGTGGATGACTCGGGTCGAATCCGGGGTTTTCAGGAGAAACCGCGCGCGCCGGAAACGAGTGCCCTGGTTTCCGGCAAGGTCTTCGCATCCATGGGCATTTATGTGTTCAACAGATCGCTACTGACTCAGGTGCTCGATGAGGATTCCCGAAACCAGAACTCCACTCACGACTTCGGCCGCGACATCATTCCCTGGCTGATCGAGCGCTACAACGTCAGCGCGCACCACTTTGTCGACGAAAACAAGAAGGAAGACCAGTACTGGCGGGATGTCGGAACCCTCGATGCGTACCACGAAGCCAACATGGATCTGGTCGCGGTCAGCCCCCATTTCAATCTCTACGATAAGGAGTGGCCCATCCGCACTTACCAGGCGCAATTCCCTCCGGCCAAATTTGTCTTCGCGCAAGAAGGCCAGCGCATGGGCGTTGCCCTCGACTCGATCGTGTCGGGAGGGTGCATCATCAGCGGCGGCAGAGTGGTAAACTCAGTCCTTTCGCCGGGTGTGCGCGTCAATAGCTA
>JBEKYG010000217.1:0-7625 GCA_049511215.1 Acidobacteriota bacterium
CCCGATCCCGATCCCGATCCCGATCCCGATCCCGATCCCGATCCCGATCCCGATCCCGATCCCGATCCCGATCCCGATCCCGATCCCGATCCCGAACCCGATCCCGATCCGGACAGGTATAGTGTTCTCCTCTCTTTTTGATGCCGCCAAATGTCAACCTACTTATGAACTGATTGGTAAATCTTTTCAGCCATTGAATTATTCCAAAACATGCAGCCGTCACCCCTCTTTTGGGTGTAAACTTGAGCATAACTTGCGGCGAGTAGTTGAGCAAGAAACAGGTCGCCTACACTGGACCGAAAAACTTAGACCTATCAATCCGAGATTCCGGGTGGACATAAAGATGCTCTGGCACATTGAAAATCCGCTCTGGGGTAGGGGCCTGATGTCCTAGACCTTTTTTTGAGCTTTTTGGCGGCGCGTGGGGTCAAAAAAGGAAACCACTTTCGGGAGGCACATTATGAGCTGTCCCCGTATTTTCGTTCTTCTCTCGTGTTTCGCTGGACTCTCGGCACCTTCCATGTTCGGGCAGACCGTCGTTGCCATTGGCACTCAGGCTAAGGAGCTGAAGCGCGCGGCGCATCAGTTGCGCATCAGCGTCGATCATCTAAAAAATGCGCGCGACGCCCTGAACCAGGCTACAGACCTTGCCAAGCGCAGTTCGGATTCGACCGTAATATCCCAGCTCGCCCAGGACTGGACTAGACTCGACAAATCCAAAGCGCCGGCGGCGCTCGAGGACTTGTACTCATGGCTATCCACGGCGGCTCGGGATGCCGCGGACGCGCAATCCTATCAGCGCTCCACCTCGGCCGCCCAGGCGCTGCTCCGTTCTTTGGTATCCATGGATTCGGATCGTGCTGTCAGCCTCTGGCAGCTGTGGCCGGACCCACCCTCATCGCTGGGCGAAGACCTCAGGAAAAGGCAGAATGAAGCCGGCGCGCTCTTTGCGAAACAACTGGCTGCCACGGCTTCAGGCTCGGGCATGCGCTTGGGCATGGGCGTGGGCCCGGATCTGACCATGTTGCAGGATGCTGCTGCCCGCGGCGATTACGGCAGCGCCGCCCGCTTGGCTACGCAGTTAAATCAGACCGGCGACAAAGCAGAAGCTCTCAAGCTCGTGGATCAGGCGATCGCGGATTTCAAGCAACGCGAGCCCGATCAACGAGCACTTACGACCTACCACAGTTTCGTCACGCAACTCCCTTCCATCGATCCTGATCGATATTTGATGGCTTTGAATTCGCTGCTGCCGGCGCTGGACAGGCAGGGAAAGCCCGACACCGGGGGAACCGTAACCGTCGGAGATCAGACGATGCAGGTCACTGCCGCGGAAGCCCTCGTGATCGATATGTGCCGCAGACTCAACGGCCGTCCGGACCTTGCGATGAAAACGTTGAACACGATTCCTGGATTGAAGGGCAAGCTGGACCGCCTGGGAGGAATCGACAGCATCGCGGCAGGTACGATGGGAGGTTCCCAAGCTCCCGTGTCTCTGAACTATTCGATTGACGGCACGACCCGGACCACCTATAACAACACGGGCAGCGGTATCTCCCAAAGCACCGGTCCTGCCATCAACGGCGTCGCTAGACCCATTCCCCCCATGGATTTGTATCAGAGCGTTCACGGGAAGTTGGCGAAGGATCCCGCCCTTGTCAGGCAAAAGCTGGCGGAGGCGTCGAAGACCCCGGATCAAATTGACGGTTTGATCAACCTGGCAAACCGAGCCGGTTCCTCCATGGAGGCGGATCTGGCGGACTTGGCTCTAGAGGCGGCTTCGCGGCTCGTCATGCAGGTCGAGCCGCTGCAGAGACGTGCCGGCGTTTTGCAGAATCTCATCAGCGCGTATCAACGGATCGATGGCGAGGTCGATGCGGATTTGCTGCAGAAGGGACTCTCCATTGTCGCGCAGCTGCGCTCTGAGGAACAAAACAAGGGGACGGCGAATGTGACGCCTAACGGTACTGGATTCCGCGTCATGAGCGCCAACATGAGCAGCAGCCGCGTGGCGGATCGGCTCGAAACGGCACTCGTCGCCGAGCTGGCGCTGGACAACTTCGACTCGGCCATGAGTTACCTCCGTCTGATGCCCGACGAAATGAAGCTCCAGGCGCTGCTGCAAATTGTTCAGTCCCTCACCCAGGGCTATTAGCCGCCGCACCCGGAGATGCCTGGAGCGACATCGCCAAAAGAAAACTCACCGCCAAGACGCCAAGAATTCAAGGATTAAAACTCTTGGCGTCTTTGTGTCTTGGGGGTCGAGTTTTAGGTGCGGCCATTTTGAGGTGTTTTTCGTGGTTCGAATCCAAAACCCTGGCCGGCAATGATCGGAAGGATCCGGGGGAAGACCTCGCGCAACAAGTTTGGCTCGAGAGCGAAACTGAGCACCAGGTGGTGGGGTTCGATTTCGTAAAAGTAGCCCGGGTGAACCAGGGTGTGGGTTTTTCGCAAGATGGCTTCAGCCGTGGCCTCTTCATCGCGCTCCAACCGGAGAGTGACATAAAAGCCGCCTTCGGGAGCCGTGTAACGGCACTGCTCAGTCCGGTCGAGACATTCGCGGGCGACTCCCCAGCGCTGGCGGATCTCCGCCACGTAACCATCGAGAAAGGCTCGCCCCCGTTCAAAAATCTCCGTCGCGGCTGCCTGAGCGATCTCATTTACCGGGAGAAAGGTGTCGGAGATCAGCTCGAGCGCGCGCAGCGCCTCCCGTGTCTTCTCGGGCTCACCCGATACTCCCATCCAGCCGAATTTGATGCCGGGGAGGGCGAACATCTTGGAAAAGCCGTTGAGTGTCAGTACCAGCGGCGCGTGGCCGGACGCGGGTCGCGGCAGCGTCCTCCGCTCCATGAGAAACTCGCTGAACACCTCATCGGCGATGATCGCCAGATCGTGGCGCGCGGCCAGCTCGGCCAGCGCCTCGAGTTCGCCCTGCGTCGTGACATGCCCTGTCGGGTTGTGCGGCGAAATGACGACCAAGGCGCGTGTCCGGGTTGAAATACTGTTCTCGAGGTTTTCCAGATCGATGGCCCAATTATGGCCTTCATCCAGGCGGTAAGGGATCAGGATCACGCCGCTGAGGGCAGCGATGTAGTCGAACAGAGGATAGGACGGGCGGGGACAGAGGATCTCGTCCCCCTCGTCGGCCAGGAGCTTGAAGCTATACCAGTACGAAAAGCTGGTTCCGGGCGTGAGCAGGATTTGCTCCGGAGGGATCACAATGTTTTGTTCGAGGTAGTAGCGGGAGACGGCTTCCCGCGCAGGCTTTTGACCGAACGAATCCGGCCGATAGATGCTGCACCGATCCAAGGCCTCCCTCAGGATTTGTGCCAGCAGCGGCTGCGGAAACTGGATGCCTTGCTCGGTGACATTGCCCGACGTCAGGTCCAGGACTGCGTTACCTGCTCGGTTGATTTCATCGCGCAGCTTGTACAGGGGATTCGTTTCGCCGTGCAGGCGCGAGGCCACCTTAGAGAACATATCCTTACCAACCCGCAAGGCACACGATCTAGAAGCAGGAAACCGGGATTTCCAACTGCCATCCTCCGGCCTCAGACCAAAAGGCCGGATGTCTTAGGTCGATTATTTTCCCGTCCTTCGCGATTTGGTTTGGCGCTATTTCTTCCAGTAGTCGTAGTTGACCTGGATGAAGCTCTTCCACTTCTCCGGCACCTCTTCCTCCGGGAAGATGGCCGCGACCGGACATGCCGGTTCACACGCGCCGCAATCGATGCACTCGTCGGGATTGATGTAGAGCTGCGTCGCATCGGCAAACGCAGGCTCATCTTTGCGTGGATGAATGCAGTCCACGGGGCAAACGTCCACGCATGCCGTGTCTTTCACGTTGATGCACGGTTCAGCGATAATGTAAGTCATGTGCTCTCCTCGCCAATTACCACTACCATGATACTAGCGCAGTCAGGCGGGATGCTGCAAATGCTGAATCACGGCAGCAAATAGAAGCAGAGAGCCAAAAATGTCGGTATCGGTATCGGGGTCGCAATCGCAGTCGCAGCCGGTCTTGTCAGTCTGAACCCCCGATTGCGATTGCGACCCCGATACCGATACCGAAGTCTGTCGGTTTGACTGCTACTTTCGAAACAGACTCCCTTTATCGCCACTCCTCCTCGTACCTACCGAGATTCTCCTGGAGACAAAGGTGACTGTCGCCACTTTCGAATGACGATGGACGAACGCGTCCATCGTCATTGTCTTGTAGGATGGCGTGGCATCGTCAGTTGAGAGGAACCCGGACAGACAGAGTGACCGCAGTTGGAACGGCGACGTTCGCGCGGCGACCCGGTGAAATGACACGAGCCTGCATCAGAGCGGTCACGATTTCCGGTATCTCGAACGAATTGCTCTGGACGGCAAGGATCTGGCCCGCCTCATTAATACACACCGTGAAGGTGAGGTCCATGAATCCGCCGCCGCTACCCGTCTGAGGGAGACGTCCGGAGGCCTTGGCCATCTCAGCCAGGCGATCGAAATTGATATCGAGAACCGGAGGTTGGATGCCGGGATCGGCGGCAGGGGCGGCACCGCCGATGACACGAGGAATCTCGGTGGGCCGGACGAACATGACACCGGTGCTGCTGCTGTAAGGTACCCGGTAGAAGAGGCGGCCGGACGCGAAGAGATAGACCTGAGAATTGAGCCGAACATTCTCGACTCCTTGAGCTTGCAGACTTGTCAGCGTCTGCTGGATCAAGTCGAATGAGGCTTGCGGGGCAGGGTTGATCTGAACCGTGCCCTTGGTCCCTCTCAACGTGATGAGGAACACCGGAGCGCCATCTGAATCCCGGATATATCCATCCGCGTCCAGGGTGAGCCACGGGCTCAAGCTGAATATCACCGTCACGGTCGCAACCACCGGAACAGGTTCACCATTGAGCAGGGTTGGCGAATAAACCCATTGCTTAACTGCATCGGTGGCTGCCTGGTCGAGCAGCGGATGACCACGGATCACCCTAACGTTCGATACGAATCCCTCCTCGTTTACGGTCACTTCCAGCACTACGATCTGCTCGACCCGCGCGCGTTTGGCCAGTTCCGGATAGACCGGTTCGACTCTCTTTAATATTTTTGTTTCCTGGACACTGCCGCCGACGCGCACTGGTTCACGTTTTGGTGCTTGCACGGCCGGATTGATGGACTGCACCGATGGCGCCCCCCCTATGATTCCGCTTGCAACACCACTGGGAATACCTCCTGCCACCTCGCCGATAACTCCACGTTGCGACACGGCCGCGGAAGTGGTTGCCGAACCGAACGGTACTTCCACGTTCGCGAGTATCCGGACCGCCTGGCCATTCAGGAGAGTTGGGGAATAGCGCCATTGTTTCACGGCATCGATGGCTGCCTGGTCGAGCAGCGGGTGGCCTCGAACCACCCTTACGTTGGCCACATTCCCCTGCTCGTCCACTAAGACTTCCAGCACTACGACCTGCTCGACTTGCGCCCGGATGGCCAATTCGGGATAAACCGGTTCAACCCGATAAATCAGTTTGGGTGCCTGGACGTTGCCGCCGACGCGTATCGGTTCTTGTTGCTGGGCCTTGGGCGCCGGATTTGCCGCAGGGACGGATGTGCTGGCCGGTTTTGGCGCCGGCGCCGGCGTACTGGCTGTTGTCGGCGCCGGAACCGGCGGGTTAAGAGTTGCGGGCGCGGCAGCGGGAGGTGCCGGCGCCGGGGGCAAGGTCAGTGGAAACCAAGCAGCGGCGAAGGCGCCCGTCCATAGTAGAAAAGCGGCAATCGCCACGAGGCTGACAATCAATCTGGATCTGGTCATTTTGGACTCCTTAAGCATGAGCGCCACACGCTGAACCAGGTGACGCTCTCTTAAAAGCAATGGAGCCGGAACAGCTATGGGCCGGCCCCGTAGCGATGCGATGTGGAGCAGGGATTCCAGATAAGGCCCCCGCGCGCCCGTGACTCTCAAGACCTCACGATCGACTACCTGCTCTCGGCTGAGATGGATTCTCCCCAGTGCCCACCAGATGGCCGGATGAAACCAGAACAGGGAGCGGAGAATCTCTTCAACCACGATAAACAGCCAGTCCCGGCGCTCGACGTGCAGCAGCTCGTGGCAGGCGATCGGACGCTGCAAGCTTTCGCTCATTTCCGTGAAGGATTCCGGGAAGAGCACCGCGGGCTTCTGCCAGCCGAAGGTGACCGGGGTGTCGATGTCCATCGAAAGGAAGATTTCCGGAGAGACTCCGATTCGCCATTGCAGGTCGCGGATCGATTCGGGGAGAGCGAAGAGTCTCCGCGACTTGTTCTGGTAATGGCGTAGGCGCAGCAGACCCAGAGCCAGCCAAAGTAGTCGCAAGACGGCGCCGGCACCGAGGACCATGGCGATGGTCTTTTCGGTTGGGAAGGGAACTGATCGAGTCTGTGCGGCTGTGGATACCAGCGATGCCACATCATTCTCAGGAAGATCAGGGAGAGGATTGCTTTGCACGACTGCTGATGGGGCGCTTGGTACGATCCGCCGCACCCGCGGCCATGGCTGGACCGCGGGAAGCAACAGGCATATGGCGAGCAGCGCCTGCCAGAAAGCCAGCAGCACCCTCGGCGCTTTCAATCGAAACGCATAGATGAGAGCTGTGCCGGCGAGGATCAGAACGGCGACCTGCAGGCTGTACGCCGCCAGGTTTTCCAACCACATCTGTGAGTTCATAACCTTTTTTACTTTGGGCTAGTGTTGTCCCGGATCATTTTGGAAATCTGCTTCAGCTCTTTTTCCGACAAGCGGCGTTCTTCGACGAGATGGGCCAGCAAAGGCTCCGCGGATCCGTTGAAGACGCGATTGATGAACTCGCTGACCATTTCGCGAATCATCTGCTTCTTCGGTCGCGTGCCCTCGTAGACGAAGGCGCGCCCCTCCAGCCGCCGCTTTAGGTACTGCTTATCTTCCATGATTTTCATCATGGTCATTACGGTAGTGTAGGCGATCCTCCGCCGTGCCAGCAGGGTCTCGTAGACATCGCGCACCGTGGCGGCGCCGAGCTCCCAGACGACCTTCATGATCTCGAGTTCCTGTTCCGTCAGTGTTGGGCTTTTTCGTCGCATGCTAGACAATTAGTACTAATATGTTATCGTGTCAAGAAAATAATTGCAAAAAATGGAAATCGCAGAGGTTCAAAGGCTCTAAGGGTTCGCGCAAGAATAAGTTGGCATTTTGGCGCGAGCGCCGGGCGGGCAGATGCAAGGCGCCGCGACGCAGGCGATGTGGCGACATCGCCGAGGAGCGGCAACGCCGCAGATGCCCGCCCGGCGCCGCGCCCCGCAGGGTTGCGGCCCCCAGGGCACGGAACACTGGCGCCGGTCTGGCACGGTGGCCATAATGTAATAGTTACTCCTCGGGCCGCAACAAGATGCCAAGTTATTCTCGCGCGAGCCCTAAGACGCTGAAGTGCACACATTGCCCCTTGGAGTTTTCCAGTGGATCTCATCTGGAACTTCGCAATCTGCGGGGTGTCTAATGGATCAGGAACAAAAAATCGGACTCGGCTGAGTCCCAACACGAACATTTCAATCTGCGCTGACAGACATGAGGCTTGTGGCAGTGCTCTGTCGAAAGGAGGAACCATGTTCGAATCCTTGCAGGGGAGTAGCCGTCA
>JBEKYG010000218.1:0-7608 GCA_049511215.1 Acidobacteriota bacterium
CCTTCACGATCCCAATCAGAGCAAATGACAGCAATAGCTGAACCGAGGATAAAAACGATCCCGAGTGCCAGCCGGCGAGAGCCAGCGCGATTTCGCCGCAACCCCTTCTGGGCGAGGATCATAGGTCGCATTGTAGGCTGCCCTGCCACGGGTGTCAAGGGGAAATTGGTCGAACCTATTGAAAACTAAAGTAGTTGCAGAAAAAGGTGGCGGCGATCAGCGAAAGATCGAGTTGGCGCTTTGCGTCGGGTTGTTTTTTTTCGATCGGTCCACTGGGGGAATGTTGGTCAGAGTCCGAACACCCTGATCGTCAAGGTAGTCAAATGTCGACGGCCCGATTACAGCTGGAGCTGCATGAACCGGCACCTCCATTTTCCTGCTTCCATAACGCTGGATTATGTTATTGACGTACTCGTTCGTTTCGCGAAAATCGGGAATTCTGCCCAGACGCTGCACCAAGTTTTCCCCGGCGTTATAGGCAGCTAGGCTGAGGATCAGGTAATCTTCGGGGTTATAGGAGAAGGTATCGAGCAAAAAACGCATATACCTGGTCCCCCCGGAAATGTTCTCTACCGGGTCGAAAGGCTTACTAACTCCAAGTCGGGCTGCAGTTTCAGGCATCAACTGCATCAAGCCCTGGGCGCCCTTCGGCGACACTGCCTTCGAGTTAAAGCCGGACTCGACTGCGATCATCGAGCGAATCAATTTTGGATCCAGATCATATTCACTCGCATACCTTTTGATTATATCGTTATAGTCGATCGGGTTCCCATTCGACTGGTTCGTGACGTTTGCCGACAAAGCAGGCGCCACCGCTCCGACCGCCGGACTCGTGATGGCATTTGCGGGCACAACTTTAGTGGGGACAACATGGCCGTTTCCTTCAGAGGGCTCGCCGACTTTCACTCCCCGTGTGTTGATCTTCGCCGGCTGCATAGGCTTGGGTGCAGGTTGCACAGGCGGCGCCCCGCTTACCTTCAGGTCTTGAACAGGGCCAGCGGGGGCAATATTCGTGAAAACATGAACTCCATTCGCGTCGACATAGGAATAAACTTGGGCGCGAAGGGAAGTGCAGCCCAGAACAAGGGCCATCGTTACCACGGTGAAGGAGAATGTTCGCATTTTTTTGGGCATCCAACCTCCAGGGGCAGCAAGTCGCCTCGGGTTTAGGACGCCGGGAGCAAACAAAAAGTTTAAGAAAAACAAGCGGAAACTCCATCCAGAGTTAAAGGCCTGGGGTAAGACTGCCTGGAACTTGTCATAATTTCAAGAGAACTGATGATCAGGCATCTCGTCGAATCAAAAAAATCACTCCCCAGCGTCTAACAAGGCCTCGACAATAGCATAGCTTCTCTTTATCGCATCGGCCAGTTTGGAAGAATCTTTACCCCCTGCTTCAGCAAGTTCAGGTTTACCGCCCCCGGATCCGCCGACCAGTGGAGCAATTTCGCGAATGATTCTGCCGGCGGGAAGACCCTGTGCGAGGTCTTGGCTGACCATGACTACCAGAGCGACTTTGGCGTCCAGAGGCGCCCCCAGAATAACGACTCCCGAGCCTAGCTTATGCTTCAGCTCGTCAGCCAGAGTACGCATTCCGGTTCGGCCGATCTCCGGCACAAGACGAGCCAAAACCTTGACACCCCGGACCTCACGGACATCCGCCATTAATGAAAGTGCATTGGCGCGTGCGTTCTGCAGTTTCAGGTCGCCAATCTGGTGCTGCAGATCTTTGATGTGCGCATGAAGTTTATCTAGTGATGATGCAATGTCATGTGGCAATATCTTATGTTTTATTTGAATATATTCGAGCACTAACTCATCGTCACGGAAGCGCTCCAGGGCAGCCCGCCCAGTCACCGCCTCGAGGCGGCGCACACCCGCGGCAATTCCTCCTTCAGCAATGATCTTAAAGCATCCGATCGTGCCCGTAGCGGTGACGTGAGTACCACCGCAGAGTTCCTTGCTGAAGCCTGGGATTTCCACAACCCTGACCTTCTCTTGGTACTTTTCACCGAAAAGCGCAACTGCCCCCGATTGCATTGCCTGTTCGAGGTCCATCACGGTTGTTTTCAAGGGAACATCCCGCCATACTTGCTCATTGACCTCGTCTTCGGTCTTCTCGATTTCGGCCGGGCTCAGCGGGGAGAAATGGGTGAAGTCAAATCTCAGCCTCTCGGGAGAAACTAAAGAGCCGGCCTGTTTGACATGAGGTCCGAGAACTTTCCGAAGCGCCGCCTGAAGCAGATGCGTTGCCGTATGGTTTTTCATGGTGAAGCGCCGTTTTTCAATGTCAACCTCACCCCAAACCTGGTCGCCAGTCTGAAGACTCCCCTCAAGCATTTCGACCACATGAGTGATTGTCGTCCCCCGATACTGGGTGTCATTAACCCTCGCGCTGTTTGCGCCTAAGGCGATCGTCCCGGTATCGCCCACTTGTCCTCCTGCCTCAGCGTAGAACGGCGTCTGATCCAGGACGATTTCCCCGGTCTGCCCTGCCAGGATCGAGTGCGCGGGCTCGCCGTCGATCAAAATGGCGAGAATCTCTGAGAGAACTGGAGATGTATAGTCATACCCCACGAAAGCCGTCTTGCCCTGGAAAATATTGCGGGCGACCTGCTCGCGAATCTTGCCGACATGGTAGTCTTGGCGCGAGCGTTCGCGTTGCTCCTCGAGAGCCGCCTCGAAGCCGGCCTCATCGACCTTAAGCCCCCTCTCCTGCGCTAGATCTTGAATGATTTCGAGGGGAAGGCCGCGAGTGTCATAGAGAAAGAAGGCGGCGTTCCCTGGAAGGGTGGTCAGGCCGGCGGCTTCCAACTTACGGACACGATCATTGAAGTCCCTAAGGCCCTGTTCGAGGGTGTCGGCGAAAGATTCCTCTTCCTGTTTGATCACGCGTGCAATGGTTTCCCGTGCGCCCACAAGTTCAGGGTAGGCTTCTTTCATGAGTCCGACGACAGTTCCCGCCACACGATACAAAAAGGGCTCATCAATCCTTAGTTTCTTCCCGTGTACGATAGCGCGGCGCATGATCTTGCGGAGCACGTATCCACGCTTGTCATTGCCCGGGTATTGCCCGTCGCTGATGACAAAGGTTGCTGCACGCGCGTGGTCGGCGATGATGCGCATCGAGACGTCGTCGTTCGGATTGACGCCATATTCCGCGTCGGCAATGACCGAAATCTCCTCGATCAACGGCCGGAATAGATCCGTGTCGTAATTGGTTGATTTGCCCTGAAGGATAGTTGTAGTCCGCTCAAGTCCCATCCCTGTATCAATCGACGGCGCGGGTAGTGCGGATACTGCTCCCGAGGCATCCCGGTTGTACTGCATGAAAACCAAGTTCCAAACCTCGACCCAACGCCCACAGGAGCAGTTGAGATCGCACTCCCCATGGCCGGGCAAGGGACTTCGACCATAATCATAATGAATCTCGGAACAGGGACCGCAGGGTCCGGTGTCCCCCATTGCCCAGAAGTTGTCGGTCTCGCCAAGTCGAAAGATTCTTTCGGCGGGCATGCCGATCTCTTGATGCCAGATATCCCAGGCTGCGTTGTCTTCCTTATATACCGTGACCCACAATCTGCTTTGGTCCAGGCCGTATTCGCGCGTGACCAGGTCCCAGGCAAATCGGATCGCATCGGTCTTGAAATAATCACCGAAGGAAAAGTTGCCGAGCATTTCGAAAAGCGTGTGGTGCCGTGTCGAGTGACCCACGTCTTTGAAGTCGTTGTGCTTACCGCTCACTCGCATGCATTTCTGGCTGCTGGTTGCCCGGCTATAGGGTCGCTTCTCATTTCCAAGGAACACGTCCTTGAATTGGTTCATGCCCGCGTTGGTAAAAAGGAGTGTAGGATCGTTATAGGGGATGAGCGAGGAGCTCAGGACGACTCTGTGGCCGTTGCGCTCGAAGAACCTTAGAAAAGCATCTCGGATCTCATTGCTGCTGAGCAAGTCATTCTCCTGTGTCGAAGTGCTGCCATGCTGCCGTTGGGATCTTCTGTCGCAGCACGCTACAGATTGCTTCTGGGGAATAGCCGCGGTGTCCCAAGCTTACGACAAGCTTGTGAATACCTTTACGATCCTCGGGCAATGGGCGTGTCCGGCTGCGCCGATTCAGATAGGCTTCGAGAGCCTCGGCGTCACTAATCTCATGCCGTACGCGCTCTATCGCAGCTTCGACCAGTGAGCCAGGCACCTTTCTGCGCAACAGAAGATCTCGCGCTTTTGCCGGACCCCACCCATCGCGCCTTATCCGCCGGCTTGCGGAATTATAGGCATATTCTGCATCGTTGAGAAGGTTCAGCTGCTCCAGACGGTCAAGAACCGACTCGACCTGTTGAGGTCCGCCGATCGAGGCCAGCTTGTCCTGCAACTCGCCCCGGCTATAGGAACGCCGTGCCAGCAGGGAGCCGGCTTTTTGCATCAGCTTCTCGCTGCAATCGGACTCCATCACGGATTGTGGCCTGAAAGCTCGCTTTCCATCGCCTCGATGGCTGCGTCCTGGGTAGAGTAAATCCCCTGGACGCGAAGCTTGAACTCGTCCGCGTTGGTAGCGTAATTAATTGCGTCCTCGTAAGTAATCCGGCCCGCCTTATAGTGTTCGTAGATCGACTGATCGAACGTCTGCATTCCGTACTGGGAAGTGCCCGCTGCGATCGCCTGGCGGATCAGCCGAGTCTTCTCAGGATCCAGGATACAGTTCCTGATGTACTCGGTGACGATCATCACCTCGATACCGGGGACGCGGCCGCGTGCGTCGGAACGTTTCATGAGGCGCATGGAGATCACCGCTCGTAGCACCATGCCGAGCTGAAGGCGAACCTGACGCTGCTGGTGAGAAGGGAACACGGCTATGATACGGTTGATTGTCTCCAAGGCATCTACCGTATGCAACGTGCTGAGGACGAGGTGGCCGGTTTCGGCCGCCAACAGGGCAGTTTCGATCGTCTCCAGGTCGCGCATCTCGCCGACCAGAATCACATCCGGATCTTGCCGCAGAGCGCTACGCAACGCATCGGCGAAGCTCGAAACGTCTACCGAAATTTCACGCTGGCTGAAGAGGCTCAGACGGTCGTTGTGCTGGAACTCAATTGGATCCTCAATCGTGATGATGTGCCGCGTCATATGCTCATTGATGTAGTTGAGCATGGCAGCGATTGTGGTCGATTTGCCGCTCCCGGTTGTGCCCGTCACCAGAATCAGGCCGCGCGGCTCCTTGGAAATCTTCTCCAGGACCTTAGGCAGATAGAGATCATCGAAGCCTAGAATGCTGACCGGAATGGAGCGGAGTGCTATCGATACGGTCCCACGCTGTTGGAAAACGTTGACGCGAAAGCGGCCTAGCCCTTTCAAGCCATATCCAAGGTCGAGCTCCGCGCTGTCGCGGAAGCGCTGCTTTTGCTTGTTGGTCATGATGGAGAAAGCCATCATGATGCTGTCTTCTTTGGTGACCTTGCCGAACTCAGCAAGGGGCACGAGTTCGCCGCTGATCCGAATGTGGGGGAAGGCGCCGACTTTTAAGTGTAAATCAGACGCGCCCTTGGAAACCATGGCTTGGAGGAGGGTATCAAGATTCATGCAAGTCCTCGCAAAAAAGGGCTGACAGCGAGGCCATGTTATTGATGGCCCCCGTGGGTGTCAAGCCGAATCCCTTGCTCAACAAGGCTTTCGCTTGACTGTAACATACTCTTTTCGTAACATTTGTGACCTATGAACATGGAAGACATGGAATCATTCCCTCAAACGCTGGAAGCCCTGCCTGCGGAACCTGGGATCCTCAAGACACTTGCGGCCTGCGTGGCTGGGGCTCTGGTGCCCGGACTTGGGCACGCCCTGTTGCGCAAGTGGGACCGATCTTTGGTATTCCTGGGCAGTATCAGCATGCTGTTTGCCTTGGGTCTTTATTTGAATGGAAGACTGTTTAATCCGGATTTCTCAGATCTCTTCTCGACGCTCAAGTTTATCGCGGACGCCGGGAATGGATCCCTTTACTGGTTTTCCTGGCTGCGCGGTCTGGGGACCGGCGATCCTGCCGCATACACATTCGATTTCGGCAATGTCTTCGTCTACACTGCGGGATTGCTCAATATGCTCGTGGTCGTCGATGCCTTCGATATTGCGCAGGGGAGGAAACAATGAACAACCATTTCCTCCTCATGATCGTCTTCAGCGCATTAGTCTCAGTAGTATTCACCTTCATTGCCAAAAACGGAGCTAAAGAGCGAAGCAAGTACTTCCTCTACCTCTTTGGCTCCTTTGTGCTCCTCTCGATCCTGGTCGGTTGGTTGATGTACCCCTTCCCGTTTTGAGATCTGGTGGTGTGCTGTAAACGGGAACCCAGCGTGGGTTGTTTCAGTAGATTCTCGGAGTTCGCGGCAGAACAAAGCAGGCAGGGAATTTCTCGAATGTAAGGATTACCGCCAGATCTTGGACCTAGTATGATTCGAATTGCACTCATTCCTGGTGACGGAATTGGGCCCGAGGTGATGCGCGAGGCTCTGCATGTGCTGCAGAGTGTAAGCGGCCAAACAATTCGGACGACAGAATTCGACTATGGCGCCGAGCGCTATCTGAAAGACGGGGTATCCTTGCCTGCCGATGCGCTGGATCGCTTCCGTTCGGAGTTCGATGCGATCTTGCTAGGTGCATTGGGCGACCCCCGTGTTCCCGACAACAAGCACGCCCTTGACATTCTGTTCGGAATCAGGTTCGGGCTCGACCTTTATGCCAACATACGCCCCGTCAAACTGCTGGACCGGCATCTGACGCCGATCAAGAATGCCGCGGAAGCCGATGTCAAGTTCACCGTTTTCCGAGAAAATACCGAGGACCTTTATGTGGGCATCGGGGGCACATTCAAAAAAGGGACGCCGGATGAAGTGGCTATCCAAGAGAGCATCTCTACGCGTAAAGGCGTGGAGCGCATCCTGGAGGCAGCCTTCTCTTATGCCGTCAAGCATCGCCTGAAAAAAGTAACCATGTCCGACAAAAGCAACGTCTTGCGTTTCAGCGGTGACTTGTGGCAACGGACTTTTCGTGACGTCGCACTGCGTTACCCCGAGATTGAGCCGGAGCACATGTACATCGACTCGTTGGCCATGATGCTGATCAAGGAGCCCTCACGATTCCAGGTTATCGTCACGAACAACGCGTACGGCGATATTATCGGGGACCTGGGAGCCCAGTTGCAGGGAGGGCTTGGCTTGGCAGCCTCAGGGAATATCCGGCCAGACGGCGTATGCATGTTTGCGCCTGTCCATGGTTCCTCTCCGAAGTACGCCGGCAAGAACGTGGCCAACCCGATGGGAGCGATAATGTCGGCGCAAATGATGCTCGCACATCTGGGTTGGGACGCCGAGGCATGCGTGATCGAAACGGCCGTGCAGGAGTGCGTCAAAGCCGGCGAATGCACCGACGACTTGGGAGGGGCGCTGGGAACCCGCGAGGTCGGCGCGGCAGTGTGCCATCGAATCGAGAAGCTCATGGCCTAGGAGCCCGTCCGAGAATTAGGAGGGGTCGCGCGCATGGGGCTTGCGAGGCGAGCTCAAGGCGCGAGGAGGAGGCGATGTCGGTGTACATCGTTGACGACGAGCAACGCAGAGATCGCCT
>JBEKYG010000219.1:0-7586 GCA_049511215.1 Acidobacteriota bacterium
GCCGTGAGTTGGGGGAAGGTAGACCCGGACCGCTTGCCGGACGCCGTAGTGTGCTACACCGACACCACGATCGCCATGCCGATCCTGGCACACTACGCACTCGCCCGGCACAGACCGCGAAAGCTGAGGCGGCTCTACGATCATCGCGCGGAAATGATGAAGGCCCTGACGAGGGAGTATTTCCTCCACAACAAGGTGAAGATGGTCGACGGTTCCGACCCGCTCCTTGACTAGAAATCGGGGACAGTCACCACAATCCCCGATCTCATTGGAAAACTCCCAGACCAGGTTGGCACTCGAGTTCGGGGATTGTGGTGACTGTCCCCGATATTGGGGGGTCGTGATGACCACAACGAAACTGCTCCAAGCTGTAGCCAGAGAACGCGGGACGCCCGTGGTGGTGATTGACCACGAGATCCTCCGCGGCAATTACGCCAAATTCAAAAAGCATCTGCCCAAGGTGCAGGCTTACTACGCCGTTAAAGCTAATCCCGCACCGGAGATCGTGCGCACGCTTTACCAGGCCGGAGCCAGCTTCGATGCCGCTTCGCTCCCGGAGTTCATGCTGGTTTACGACAGAATCAAGCACCTTCCGGCCGGGGAACAGCAGGACTTCATCTGGGACAAAATCATCTTTGCCAACACCACGAAAACGAAGGAAACGCTGCAAGCCCTGGACCGGTACAAGCCGCTGGTCACCTACGATAATCTGAACGAACTGCACAAAATCAGGCAGTACGCTCCACATGCCGGTGTAGTGCTGCGGTTACGCGTGCCGAATACCGGCTCCATGGTGGAGCTATCGTCCAAGTTTGGCTGCGATCCGGGTGAGGCAGTAGATTTAATCCTGGAGGCGTTTCGTGTCGGGTTGGAGGTCGAGGGACTGAGCTTCCATGTCGGCAGCCAGTGCACGAACTTCGAGAACTTCGTGCAGGCCCTGAATATGGCGGCTGCAGTGGTGCGGGAGGCCAAGACGCGAGGCCACGAGATCAAGATCCTCGACATCGGCGGCGGTTTCCCGGTGGCCTACAACCGCCACGTCAAACCCTTCAGCGTGCTGGCCAAGGTGATTAATGCCGAAATTAATCGGTTGTTTCCGGCGGATATTCAAATCCTGGCCGAGCCCGGCAGGTTTTTCGTGGCGACGGCTGCAACTTTGGTCGCACGAATCATCGGGAAGGCCATGCGAGACGGCAAAACTTCCTATTTTATCGACGATAGCGTTTATCACACCTTTTCCGGCATTATCTTCGATCACTGCCAGTACCATATCAAAGCGTTCAAGCAGGGTAAGACGGAAATCTGCGCGGTCTTCGGCCAAACCTGCGATGGGCTCGATACCATCTCACAGTCGGAAGAACTTCCGGATCTTGAGATCGACGACCTGGTCTATTCCGAAAACATCGGCGCGTACAGCCACGCGTCCTCGACCTGGTTCAACGGTTTCCCGCCGGCTCAGGTGGTACACGTGAACGAGTGATAACCCGGCGATGCCTGAATCTGGGACCCATAGCTGGGATGCGGCGATCGGCTGTGCCTTCAACCACGATCACAGAGTCATGCCTGCGACACCTCGGGTGGGCATTCCAGATTAGATTTTTCAGCGTTTCCGGATTGCCATAAGCGCCCAGGCGGATGCCAGGGTTATGGCAATCGGAAGGATGATGTCAAAAAACACCCGCCACAAGCTGTGTGGCGGATCGGTGAGTGCTCTTCCGAGCATAAAGATTCCCGATGCCAGGGTAAAAGTGTAAATGAATCGTGCGCGGTTAGCCACGAAGCACCTCTCTTTTTCGCCGGCGCAAGGCCGCGCTCAGACGACACATCCGCCGGCTCGCGTTCAATTCTCCTCCAGGTCAGTCCATTCCTTCCGTTCGAAAAGCCATGCCGAAAGCCCGATGAGTAAGAGTGCCACCAAAGCCAGCGGCAAGATGGCTATACAAAGCAGACCAATGTCGCCTGCGAGCGTGCCGGCATGCTCGGTCAAGGCATCGAAACCCTGCTTGCCCAGGTATCTCTGAGCGCCGTAGCCCAGAATCATGAAACCGCAGAGCGTCCAGATAACCGCCTGAATCGCAATTCGAGTATCGAGCGCCGCAAAGAGCGCCATGCTGATACTGAGGGAGAGCACGGCCACGGCATTGGTCCACAGCACGAGCGCTGCCATGGGTTGCGCGATCCCGATTCCCGAAGCCCGGCATACGGCAGGTTCGAGGATAAGCGTGATGTTGATCAGAAGCAGGCAGAGCAACATCGCCCCCATGCATTTTGTGACTATGATGCGAGTTCCCGAGACGGGCAACAGCCTGAGGACCCGGAAAGTTCCTTTGATTTTCTCCTGTCCGATGAACCACTGGGCGAACATCATCGGGGCGCTGATGCCCAGATAGCCAAACACAAATCCAACGTATCCGGCACTATCTTTCTCCGGCCCGGCGAGCAGGGCAAAAACGAGGGGCAGGGCCAGCGCGGACGCGGCCAGCGCAACCAAGGCCCGCGCGTGCTGCACGATATCCTTCCGCAACAGAATCCAGATCATGGCATGGCTCCTTTCAAGCCACCTGCAGGAAGATCTCCTGCAGGCTAGGCTGTTCCACTTCAATGGCGCCGGCTCCGAGAAGAGCCAACCTGCGGGTCAGAAAGCCGGTTTCTTCATCTGTTACTATCATTGCGCGGCCCGCCGCGATCAGGTGCACCCTGTCTTTGAATTCGCGCATCCATTCCACTCCTGGAGGAGGAGTGAATTCGACCTTGCGCCACGCTTCCAAAAAACGGTGCTTGGTTTCATGAAACTGCAGCGCACCGAGCCTCAGGATAGCGATTGAGTCGACTAACCGCTCGACCTCATCCAGGTTGTGCGAGGAAATAAGGATGGCCTTGGTCGCGCCGGTGTCAATGATGCACCGCAGATCCTGGAGGAAATGAAACTTCATCGCAGGATCCAGGCCCGATGTCGGCTCATCCAGAATCAGCAGGCGTGGCCTGATTGCCAGAGCCTGGAGGAGCGCCAGCTTTTTTTGCATCCCCATGGAAAGCCGGCTGATCTGCTTACCGGGATCCAATGCATATCTAGCCATCAGATCCCGGCAGCGCCCGTCATCCCAGTTCTCATAGAAGTGCGACGTGAACCGGAGTGCGGCATCGACGGTCATCCATTCGTAGAAGACGAGCCTCTCGGGGACGTAGCCCACAAGACCGCGGATCTTCTCCGAGGAGAGGTCCTGTTCGACGCCGGGGAGTCGGACGCTGCCGGAGTCCCGACGGATCAGGTTCAGGATACATTTAAAAAGAGTAGTCTTGCCGGCGCCGTTCTGCCCGATCAGTCCTAGGATGCCACCGACCGGGATGGTCAGATTTACATTTTGCAACCTGAAACTGCCATAGGATTTTGAAACTGAGGATATCTCGATCGCAGAGTTCATGGCTATGTCTCGTTTCTCTTTTCGGTTCAGCGCTGGTCGCAATAAAGATACGCGGCAGAACTGACTTCCGGATTGGGGCCCTCAGCAGATCGCCGGCGTTTCGGAATGGGGCAGACCGGTCTCTGCTGTCTGGGCCCTTCGGTCCCACCGCGGATCCGTCCGTAGAAGTTCATGGCAATGGACTGATCCTCCCTAGTCAATGCAGATGGCGGCCGCTATATGGGCGCCCACCGAAATCACTGCCGCCGAGGCAAGGCCGATGCTGATACCGGCCACCCCAAGGGCGAGAACCCCGATGCCAAGGCCGAACAGGATGCCACATGCTCCCCACTGCATTCCGCCGGCCAGGCCAGCGGCCTCCGAATCCGATAACATTTGAGAGGAGTCGATCCTGCCGGTCCCATACCCATACGCGCCGAGACCGATCAGAAGGATCACCGCGAGAATGAAGCAGTTGGTTTTGCCAGGAACACCGATGCTTTTATACAAACTGTACATTGAAACCTCCTTTACTGAATGGATCTTGCCCACCCGGCGGATATGCGCCGGATAAGCGGAAATTGGTTCACTAGAACCCCAATGCTGACGCGCACATCTTGAGGGTTGATGCTGTTATCATCACAGCGCCGGGAGCGCCTAAGCCACTCGCGTAACCGCTGACTACCAGTGCGATGCCTACGCCGCACGCCACCCCCGAGAAAAAATCGCTCCATGGACCGCCGCCCACGGTTGCGGCAGCCTCACGATCGGTCATGGGCATGGAAGCCGAGCCTTGCCACAGGCTCGATCCCGGGGTTGTGCCGCACACGACCAGCAGAATTGACATACTCAACGCAAGACACAATACCTTCCTCATGGAAGCAGCTCCTTTCGCGTTTAGAGAGAATCTCGTTGTCACGCATCAGCGTTTGCGGGACCATCCCTTTTGCCCGGGAAGGTTGCGATGCGTCGAAGACGCTGCCCAGCCATCGCCGGTGCATTCAACCGCCTTGCGTGCACCCATACTGTTTCGCCAGGAGGGTTTTTATTTCAGCTGAATGAATTGCTGATGGATGCCAATGTGGCCGTGGGCGAGGTCAAGTCACCTGGCCTCGCCCGGAACAGGACTTGAGTCCGGTACAAGGAAGCCGCTGCTTTCAGGCAGTGGAGTGTTCACTTCCCCTGATAAATGTGGCTCTTTAGAATGCCGACGTAGGGGAGAGCCCGGTAGTGCTGGTTGTAGTCGAGACCAAAGCCCACGACAAAACGATCCGGGATTTCAAAGCAGCGATACTTCACGGGGATTTCGACCAGACGCCGGGTCGGCTTGTCCAGAAAAGTGCAGACCGCCAGGCTGCTCGGCTGGCGTCCCGAGAGGATGTTGAGCAGATATCGGAGAGTTAGCCCGGTATCGACGATGTCCTCGACCACCAGCACGTCCTTGTCGAGGATGTCGAGGTCCAGGTCCTTGGAAATGCGGACCACGCCGGGTAGCGCTCTTCCCGGTGAGAAGCTTGCTATGCCCAGGAAATCGATCTCGACCGGCACCTCCAATTCTTCCGCCAGATGCGTCAGGAAGAAGACCGCTCCCTTGAGCACGCCGACGAGCATCAATTCGCGCCCCCGATAGTCACGTGTAATCTCCTCGGCGACTTCGTGAATGCGCTGACGAATCTGTTCGTGGGTGAACAGGACCCGTTCCAAATCTTCGTGCATGGGCTCGTCTTAACCTCGTGTGCTCTTCGTGGCGTATTTAAACAAAAGATCTTCAAAATCTTTCTGGTAAAGAAGGCGGATTTTGACCTCTGGGTACAGTTCGAGCAGCCGCCTGACCTTTCTGTTCTTCTTGGTCACCAAGGACTGTTTCATGGTGGTGAGCTCGACATACAGGTCGCTGTCGGAGAGGTAGAAGTCCGGGGAGAAAGCTTCGGTGATATTTCCCTTTTCGTCATGACTGAGGGGAAAGGTGCGCGGTTCATACTGCCATCGGATGCCGTAGAAGTCCAGCAGGCGTGCGAACACCATTTCGCTGGGGTGCGCAAACTGCATCAAGGACTGGTTCTGCTCGATGGACAGTTTGGTGAGGGAGCGCACCAGGCGGATCTGGTTGCGCAGGCGCGCGCGCTCGGCGGTCTCGTTGGATACCATGCCGAAATCCGCCAGTTTTCTTTCCCGCGCCGCGAACATGACCAGTTCCACGGCCTGGCTGATGTCGAAACAGCCGGCGTTGAGAACGAGGTCGTATCGCTCCGGGGTCTCGCTCGGGCGCCGGAATGTGGTGTGAAGGAATCGTACGGTGCGGCGGTAGTGATCGTCCATGTCCTTGAGGGCTTGTTCGAAGGAGACTTTGTTGTCCCCCATGATGTTGTGGACGCGGATGTCCCTGGCTGCGACCACGCGCACGTGGATGGCGTTGGGGAAGGCGTGAAAAATAAACTGGCCGCCGCACTCGAGCACGATCAGGTCTTCCAACACCGCCATGTCGCTGAGGATGGCTGATATCAAGTTGGCGAAGAGTTTGCTCGAGTCATGCTCGCGGGGCGTTTGTCCGATCTCACCCGAAAGGGAGTAATCGAGTTGATATCGAGCGCGGATGATCTCATCCACCATTGGGGGCGTGACCAGCGTGAATTCCAGCCGCTGGGCGAGTTCGGAAGCCAGGATCTCACCCCGAGTTCCATACTGATAGGAAATGGTGATGATGGCCAATGTTTATGCCGTCGCGGCCAAGCCTGCCGCTCGAGTTTCGAAAAAACATATGATACCCCAACGCGCCCGCGGTCCAAGCGAAAACCTCAGGCCGCTTGCCTGTAGACCCTTTGGCAGGGGCAAGAGGTTTTTACCGCCAAGACGCCAAGACTCCAGGACGCCAAATGCCTTAAACCCTGATTTCTTGGCGTCTTAGAGTCTTGGCGTCTTGGCGGTAGTTTTTGTTTGCGGTAGCTGAACTGCAAGTCGTTCCCCTCCCGGTTGATTGCATCTTCTGGTAATGCTATAACCTCAAGGCAGTGGGGGAGGCTCGGTGCTTGATGCAAATTGGAAGGCACATTGAAGAACGAGGTTTAGAATAAGTATGATTACCGGTCTCAGGCGCAGCGCGCTTTTCGTCCCCTGCGACAGTGAGAGGATGATTGCGAAAGCGGTTGCAGTTCCGGCAGATCTCCTCCTGCTCAATCTCGAGGATGGAGTGGCCGCATCCAGGAAGGATGATGCGCGGGCCAATGCCGTCCGGGCATTGATGTCGCGGGACTTTGGATTTCGCGAGGTTGTGGTGCGGGTCAACAGCCTGGAGTCGGAGGTCGGCAAGAGCGATCTTGCGGCGGTCCTGCCTTGCCGGCCCGACGGCATCTGTCTTCCCAAAATTGAGTCGCCAGCCGCTGTTCAATTAGCCGACACCGCGATGCTGGAACTGGAGGTCAGGCACGGGCTGCCGGAAGGCGCTGTCAGGATTCATGCCATGATCGAGTCGGCGGCGGGGGTGCTCGACGCACGCGATATCGCCGCCTCCACGAACCGGATGGCATCGCTTATCTTCGGGTCCGCGGACTATAGCGAGGACGTGTTTTGTCTGCCGGGAGAAGATCGCATCGAATTGCTGTTTGCGCTGCAGATGATCGTGGCAGGCGCGCGCGCCGCCTCTATCGACGCCATTGACGCGCCTTGCTTTGACGTCAGGAATCAGAACCTCTTGCGCCGAGAAGCCACCCAGGCGCGGCGGTTCGGCTTTGATGGCAAGGGCGCGCTTAATCCAGGCCAGCTGGACGCCATCAACGAGATCTTTGGCGTGACTCCGGAAGAAAAGACCGGGGCAGAGAAGGTTTTGGCCGAGTTGGAGAGCGCGGAGGAAAGAGGCCGTGCGCTGTCGACTCTGGAAGGGCGCCTCATCGACAATCCGCACAAGAGAGCGGCTGAACGCATACTCCGCCGCGCGCAGCTATTGCGGAAGTAAAATGTGGCGATAAAGTCTATGACAGCGGTCGTGTCCTAAGGTAGACTAGGAACTCGTCCGAGAATTAGGAGGGGTCGCGCGCATGGGGCTTGCGGGGCGAGCTCAAGGCGCGAGGAGGAGGAGGCGATGTCGGTGCACATCGTTGACGACGAGCAACGCAGAGATCGCCTCGCAACCCCCATGCGCCCTTCGGGTTCCGGCGGCGCGGGGGCAATTGGGACGCGGGCGCTCCTCGA
>JBEKYG010000220.1:0-7581 GCA_049511215.1 Acidobacteriota bacterium
TGGCTGTCGAGGACATTGTGGATTCCCGGTTCGTTGACTATGCTGTCGGCCTGGAGAAGGCGTCCAAGCATTGAGTGCAAGCCCATGTGGTTTGAGTGCCGGAACTTGAGCAAGACCTATCGGACGCGCAACGGGATGATCCGGGCGCTGGAGGAAGGGACTTTCTGCGTTGGTGAACATGAGTTCCTGTGCATCGTCGGACCGAGCGGGTGCGGCAAGACAACCCTTCTCAAGATCATTGCCGGTTTGCTGCAGCCGTCCTCAGGCGAAATTCTGTTCCACGATTTGGAAGCGAACGGGTCATTGCGCAGCGCCCTCGTTTTCCAGGATCATGGCTTGCTTCCCTGGCGGAACGTGCTGGACAACACGGCTTTCGGACTGGAGATGCAGCGTGTGGGGAAAGCCGAGCGGCAAGCCCGCGCGCTTGCCTTCCTCGAAAAGGTCGGTTTGGGGCCGTTCACACGCACATATCCCCACGAGTTGTCGATGGGAATGAGGCAGCGCGTCGGAATTGCCCGGGCCTTCGTGAGCAATCCGCAGATTCTGCTTATGGATGAACCTTTTGGCTCGCTCGATTCCCAGACCAGGCAGGTACTTCGCGAGGAACTGCTCAAGGTCTGGAAAGAGAACCGGAAGTCGGTCGTGTACGTCACCCACGACATCGAGGAGGCCGTAGTACTCGGGGATCGCGTTCTGGTCATGACCGGCAGACCCGGCCGGCTGCGTGCGGTGATCCCCGTGCCGCTGGACCGGCCCAGGGACCTCGCTGCCGGGGATCAACCTCGGATTGCGGAGATCAAATGGAAAATCTGGAAGATGCTCGAGGACGAAGTCCGGACGAGCCTGCGGATCTCGAGCTGAAACAAAACCCCTGGCGGAACTGGCGCCCAAGGGAGTTGGGATTGACGGCAGTGATTCTGGGTGGCGCCCTGCTCGCCTGGGAAATCTGTACGCGCACGGGACTTCTCCCGGCTCTCTCATTCCCGGCACCATCGACCATCCTTCGCGCGCTGGTGCGCTCGATCCGCACCGGCACCCTAGCGGCAAACCTCGGCATCACCCTGCTTCGGATGGCGTATGGACTCGGCTTAGGGGGAGCCGCCGGCCTCATGCTTGGTCTGCTCATGGGTTGGTCCACGCGCATGCGCGCTGTCGTCGATCCTCTGATCGCGGCAGCCCACCCCGTGCCCAAGATTGCCTTGCTGCCCCTGATCATGTTGATCTTCGGCGTGGGCGAGGCCTCCAGGGTGCTCGTGATCGCGTTGGCAGCATTTTTCCCGATGCTGATCAGCACCATGGCCGGCGTGCGGCAAATCAGTCCGATCTACTATGAAGTCGCCGCCAGTTACGGGGCCAGCGTTGCGCAGGAGTTCACCCGCATCGTCCTGCCCGGCAGCCTGCCGTTCATACTGAGTGGCTTGCGGCTCGCGCTCAACAATGCGCTCTTGCTCACGATCGCGGTCGAGCTCGTCAATGCCCAGGAAGGTCTGGGCGCGCAGATCTGGTTTGCATGGGAAACGCTCCGCACCGATGAGCTGTATGCCACTCTGGCGGTCACCGCAATGCTGGGCACAGGCGGCAACTATCTACTGCAAGAGCTCGCTTTTCATGTTGTGCCCTGGCAAGTTGAGCGCCCATAGACCGCCACCCTCACCGCATACGCGCCTTTCTCAACCAGCGTCTCAGCAGGAGATAGCCGGCCAACCGGCCGGTCTCGAGCGCGCGGAACAGCCCGGCGGGGCGCAGATAGTACATGTCGACCCTCGGGAGCGCGAAGAGATCGCTGGAACTGCGGGCATACGCCGGCTCCGTACCGCGGGCCGACTCAAACAGAGCCCGTGCCCGGCTCCGCACGTGGCGATCGTGCGCTCCGTACGGATAGGCCAGGCAGCGCACCCTCACGCCCGCAGTGTCCTGGCGGTCGTGCGCATGTAAAGCACACCATCCGGCAGCCGCGGGTCAGCGCAAGTGCGCCGGCTCGACCGGGTTCCCCGAACTCCTCCCTTTCACTACGGCCGGCGTCTTTCCAGCCATCGTGGCACGTGGATTCTCGCGCAGGATTTTCAGAGCCGCTGCGTCGCCCAGCAACTGCGCATAAAAACGATGGGCGCCGTCCGTCTTGCCGATTTCGGCCAAAATCTTCCGGATCAGGTTTTCCTCGTCGATCGTCCCCAGCCGGGGGGCGAGGCGCAGCCATAGGCGCGTCAATGAGCCGGCTTCCGGGTCTTCGTCCTCAACCCATTGATAATCAAGAATGGAGCCGCCGATGAGCCGTGGCAGAATTCCCTCTGAAATCCGGGTCAACTCCGAGTAAGGCAGGGCGATCCCCTCGACCGTTGATCTGCCCGCGCTGCGAACATGCGAAAGGTGAGTATGAAACCCCAGCTCCTCATAGAAACAGCCGCAGCCGCGCCTCTTTATGACCGCCTGGTCGCCCAGGTCGACATTGAGGAGGACCTTCGGTCCCCTGCCGAGGATTGACGTGAAACAAAGTCGACGCGTGCCGTCGGCGGCCAGCTCTGCGTCCGGGACGGCAAGCGCCACTGTGTCTGACAGGAGATGGACTTCGTCGATATCCGCAGGCGCGCCGCAGCCACTCGCAATGGAGCCGAGGTCGGTGGAATGGTAACGCAGGAACACCCGTGCGTGCGTCGTCTCTATTTCCGCGTGTTTGGACGCGGTGAGGGGCTCAGACCCGGTGATAAACTGTACGCCGCGCAGATCAACCCCGCGGCTCGCGGCCGCGCGACAGAGGCGCACGACGCCGCTCACGCTGCTTTGCACAGCGCAACGTCCCTGGCGTTGGATCCGCTCGCTGATCCAATCAAGGATGACTCCGGGGTCGTCGAGCGGCGCCGCCCGAGGCCATGGGATGGGAACCGCGCCGAGCCGGCACAGGCCAATAACTGCCGCGAGCGACCATGAGTGCCAGTATGGCAGTGACCTGCCGCTTAGCTTCATGTCGAACCAGCATGCCGGAGGATAGCCGATCTTCGCATAGCGCAGAGAGTTGCTCAGCCCGATGCTGGCGGGGATCTTCGGGTACCAGAGCGCCAGCGGTGCCGTGGACAGATCCAGCAGTCGAAACATGATGTGTTCATATGGGGCGCGGTCGGCCAGGAACTCCAGGTCGATCAACATGCGGCTCGGGGGACCCGTGGAACCGCCCGTGCGGGATTCCCAGCCGCGGGACAGGATGGGGTTATCGAAGTCTTCTTCCCTGAAAAAGAGTCGGGTTCCGTCGTGTTCGAGCGGCTTGCGTCCCTTGTATACTTCCAGCGGAATCCTGACCCCTGATTCCAGCAGCCGCGCCAGCAGGTCTTCGAGCTCATTCCTTGCGAGCGAGGATTCCATATCGCTGTATTCACACTGCGCATCGCGCAGGAGGGGTAGGTAAGGGCTGCGCGGGTTCTGATAGACACAGCGCTTCACCATCTTCAGGAAGCTCTCATTTCGCTTTTCCAGCCGGCGCAGGATGGTTGCGCGGGCGGCCTCATAGGAAATGGGCTCCCTCAAATAGCCTGGGAGACCGCACAGAAAACGCCGGAAAGCCTCCAGCCGGTTGCTCATCACGCCCCCCGAGGACGATTAATCCTGCGGCCGGCCATCGAGCGTTCCATACGCCCGCGCCTTGATGATCATGCCGATTGCACGTGCTGCTCCTATATCCTCACTAATCCCCAGGCTGCAAATTTTACGCATTATGAAAGGGCGCCAGCAAGATGCAGATTCGAGCAGCGGCGTCTTGGGGCGCCAAAGGACGATCAAACTTTCGGGACAATCCGATGGGGCTCTGCCCCAAAGCCCGGGGTTTTTTAAGGCATAACTCCGGTGTCCGATGGATTACAAGCGAAGGCCTCTGGCACCAATTGTGGTCAGAGGCCCGATGCACCATCGGCGCACCGTCGGCCTGGCTATCCCTTGTCAGGTTGCGTCCCGGCAAAGCCTGACTCCGTTTCACTAGACGGGAATGAGTTTAGCACGCATCAAGTTCCTCGGGATTGCTTTTGGGGCTCCGCCCTAAATCGCCGACCGGCCGCACCGGCGCGATGTCGTCGGCTGTTTGGACGAACAAGGTAAGCCGGTCTTTGTGTATCCCGAGAGTACGGGGTATTACTTGACCTGGCCGGCCTTCATCTCGGAAATCCCAAACTGTCCGGGGAGTGAGGCCGCGCATGCCGGCGAAGCCTTGTCATGGCTCTCGCTGCACTCTGTTGATGGCCAAGTCCCGCCAACCCGGATTTACCTGAACAGCGCAGCAGCAGATGATTGGCACAATGGCGGAGTCACTGCAAACCTTTATCACCGATGACAAAGGGGCCCTCTTTTCGCACCACGATCCCAACCGCCACCAAAATGCTTGGTCGGCCATGTTTACCTGGAAAAACACGAACCATGGTTACGCATCCTCGATTTTATCCGGGCCCAAGGTCAATTCTGTCTTTGCCGGGCGGATCTCATTCCAAACTTCAAGGGGACGGATTGCGCCTACGACCCAGGCCACAACCATGTAAATCGCAGATCCTCCCCCGATAAGGATCGGGAGGGTGCCCGTTTTGTGCCACTTCAAAAATGCGATCATGGGAATACAGGCAACCGCCGGTTTCCAGGCATGGGTACCCAAAGCCAGCCTTACGACCCTTTTTGCCACACGCTCATAGACAAGGATGAAAATGAGGAATTCGCCGATGACCGAAGTGACGGCAGCCCCGATAAAGCTGTAGCCCGGAATCAGCACCAGGTTGAGCCCAGTATTGATGGCAGCGCCGCAGAACGAAATCCACAGGAAATCCCTTTGGAACCCGTGCGAAAGCAGCGTGGCGCGATAGACAGCACGGACCGCCATGATGGGTATGATCCAGATCAGGATGGCCAGCGCTCCTGCCCCGGCGGCGAAATCGTGGCCAAAGACCAGTACCATGAGCGGACGCGCCAGGAGTGTGCCCCCCGCGGCCAGGGGTATGGCAAGCGCTAGTGTGTATTTCAGCGATCGATCCGAAATGCGGCTCAACAGCAACGGATTGTCCCGGCACCGTGAGACTGCGGGCAAGATGTTGGCATGGTAGAGGCCAAGGAAGGCAATAGAAAAACTGATGAACTTGTAGGCCGCACTGTATTGTCCGACTTCCGTGGGCGTTTTCATGAAACCCAGGAGCACGACATCGAAATTGTACAGCACCATGCCTAGCGCAAACGAAAGCCCGATGGGAAGGGAATCCCTCCAAATGGCCGACCACACGCGCAAATCGAACACCAGTCGGATGGCACCGAACTTCCGTGAATAGAAGTACAGCAGGAAAATGGACTCCAGGGCTTCGCCCCCGAATTGAAAGATAGGAACCCATGCGAACTGGGTCGGACTGTCGAGAAAAAGGAGCACGCAACCTGAAAAGGCAAGCTGCCCCAGCACGGTGGCTGTGGCGACGTATTTCATCTGCTCCAGCGCCTGAAACACCCAGGCCAGTGTGATGGCAGAGGAAAAAAACATCAGGCCGTACAGCAGCAGGAGAATCTTGATTTCCAGCGGCTTGGCGAGCATCCAGACGGTGGCGGCCAACGCAAGTCCCGCGGCGAGACTTGCGGTAAAGCGCAATGCCAGGATGACGCCTACATATTCGCCCGTGCGAGACGGCTGGCGCGCGACTTCCTGCATGCCGTAGTTGCCCAGTCCCTGGCTGACCAGCAGCGAGAAGTAGGCCGTAAATGCTGCTGCAAAAGCCAGGTCGCCGAAAAGGTCCGTGCCCAGGACGTGTGCGATACGCACGGAAGCCCACAAGAGAAGAACCTTCGAGCAAAGGTCACCTGCAACCAGAATTGTGTAGTTGGCCAGGAACTTGCGCGTGAATTGCCCCATATCATTATTCTTCGACCGATTCCTCCTGGTAGGACCGGTCGCTGTTGAATCGCCAGATGTGATGGGTGGCACCGAAGATGTTCTCGACGGCCAGGATCGCGGTCAGCATGGAGTGGACCTGGTTGTTGTATTTGTGCAGGCCGCTGCACTCGATCATCTGGAGATTAGTCAGGCTCCTGAGGAAACGAGTGATAATTGCCAGGCGCTCCTCGTAGGTCTCGTCGTAGACCGGATAGGCTTTTTTCTGGCGACAGACCGCGCCCCCTTCTCTTTGCACTTATAAGCGTTTCTATCCGGCAGCACAAGGGGAAATCGGGGAGGAAAGGAAGGAAATCCGGGGAGAACTCGGGGCAAGCAGCGTACTGCCGGGCCGAAATCGGTTTCCGAGCGGCAGAAAGCCCGGCAATTCGCTGCCTGCCCCGAGTTCCGCGTTGGCCGTTCAAGCTTGCGCAGGTTCTCGAGCACACCCCAGCCGGACGGGCGCCTGACCGGCATCCGGATGGTTTCCCTGCGAGGCTGGGCATTATTGCCAAGAGCGGGTGGGGGCGCTCGGCGGAGCGCGGGGTTCGAAAGGATCCTTCGCCTGGCAGCGCTCGCTTTCCCGATGGCGCAGGATGCGGTCGACGACCCGCGGGTCTGTAATAAAGGAGATGATCCGCATGCGGGCACCGCATTTGCAGACAAGCGGGTCGACTTCAAAAACCTTTTTCGGCAAGCGCGCTCAGGGCCTGGGCTGTTTCTTGCGGGCCTGGTAGGTGCGGGCAAGCTCCATGAAGATGCCGACATCCCGGTCAAGATCGGTCTGGGTGCCGTCAAAAAAGAAGTTTCTGATCGGGATATCGTCGTGATCGGCACTGACCTTCGGGTAGATCGCCTCGGTAACGATTCCGTTCATGCAGGTAAACGGAGAAATGTCGACCACGCCGTCGCATCCCTGGTGGTAATGGAAGACCGCCTTGCCGACGCTGAGCGTCATTTCCCCCAAGGATCCGGCGTGGGGCAGATAGGGGTCGGAATATTTAAACAGCCGCGTGATCGGAGGTTCTTCATATCCTCGGAAGTCCTCCTCGAACACTTTGTAAAGCCTGTGCTCGTCCTTGTGTTGGATGTGGTTTTTGATGTTGGCCACCAGCATCGCTTTGGAGAACATCTGGCCCGAATGCTGGAGCCGTTTTTTGTGCTCCAGGTTGGTGTACCACACCCACTCCACGATATGGGCCAGGGTGCACTCGCCACCGAACTCCTCGATCTTCCGGATCGTGGAGTCATTAGTGAACGAGGTGAGCCGGCAGAAGATTTCCCCCACGACTCCGATCAGGGGCCGCTTGCGGAGGTTCCGCACGGATATCTTGTGAAACTCCTCACGCGCCTCCGTCAGGGCAGCCACAAGGTCCTTCATCCGTTGTTCGGTGGGAACTCCCTGGCGTTCGATGACCCGTTCCACTCTTTCGATGGATCGCGTGTGGACGGCATCGGTATCCCCGCGGTTGACCTCATAGGGGCGGGTTTTGTGAAGCATCTTGCGTAAGGCATCCGAAGCGATCAGTCCTCTCAGCGCGTTACGCTGCAATTCGTTCACCTGATCGCCCATCTCCTTATAACCATCGCGACTGGTGGGCGAAAACACCATCACGTCATGCAGCCCCATATCGCGCAGCACCTTGCGCAGGTAGGGAGCGTACTGGCCAAACCGGCATGGGCCGTCGGCCGTGGGCATGAAAAAGGCT
>JBEKYG010000221.1:0-7573 GCA_049511215.1 Acidobacteriota bacterium
CGGGCATCTGCGGCGTTGCCGCTCCTCGACGATGTCATCACATCGCCTGCGTCGCGGCGCCTTGCATCTGCCCGCCCGGCGCTCGCGCCAAAGTGTAAACGTTATTCATTGACAGGCCCTAACTTCGGCGGGCCCGCTCCGGGACTTCTCCATTGGCTAACGGGGTGGGTTACACACCGGGGAAAATGGGGACGCTTCGAGGAGCGCTTCGGCATCATCGCCGGCCAATTTCTCACAGGTTTCGTAAAGCCCGCCGCGGCGCTTGGTTAGCCGCGCCGATACACATCCTTTCGATGGCCGACCTTTACCACAACCACGATCACCTCGTCGTCCATGATCTCATAGATGATCCGATAGTCTACGTGGCGCACCCCGTACCTCTCCTGTCCCGAAAGCTTCTCGATACCCGCAGGTCGAGGATCTTTAGACAAGGAGTCAATTGCGGCGAGAAGCCTCCGAAGGTCCCGATTCGGGATTCGACGCATTTCCCGGGCAACGGATTTACGGAAGACGACCCTAGATCTTCCCATGCTTCTTTAGGTCCTTCAGGAGTTCTTCGTAGCTGATCAGCGGTTCGTTCATTCGCTCCTCGAATGCTGCCAGATCCTCTTGATCCTCCTGCAGAGCCTGCCGTACCGCGTTGTTTACGAGATCGGAAATGGAGCGTCGTGTGTGCGCAGCCTTCAACCGCAGCGCTCGATGAAGGTCGGGTTCGAAGTAGATCGTGGAACGAGTAGCCGTGTCACTCATGGATCAGATCCTCCGACGCCAAGGGTAACGCTATGACATTATGACGTCAAGGTGCTAAGGCGCCTATCTGTCAAATCACAACTCGTCATTGCCCAGTGCGAACCTGGAGAATACTCCATACTTCCTTATCATTCGCGATCGCGTCGGCAGGCAACGATGTGCGCAAATGATGGCCGGGCGTCTGTTTTTGAGGTTGCGGAAATCGGATCGAGAGTCCGGACAGCCGAGCGGTCTATTTTCCGGTGCCGATTCCGTGATGCAATAAGCGATAATAACAATTCTTATGTACAGTCAACCCCTTCAGGATGCCCGTGCCGAGTATGCGCGCCGCCTGCAAATGCGGCGGGAAGCAGTCGTGCGGCACGAACGCCTCGATCTGCGCATCGTCAGCCTGCGCTTTCTGGTCTTTATCGCCGCGCTGGCCCTGGCATGGCTCGGCTTCGGGCCGGCGCTCCTTTCACGCTGGTGGCTGGCGCTGCCGATTTCCGGCTTCCTGGCGCTGGTCGTGGTGCACGAGAACGTCCGCAGGGCCCGGCGGCGCCTGGAGCGGGCGGTGGCGTTTTATGATCGGGGCATGGCGCGCCTCGAGAACCGCTGGGCGGGAACTGGAGAACTGGGGGATCGGTTTTTGGACAAATCTCACCCATACGCAGAGGACATGGACCTGTTCGGCAGGGGATCGCTCTTTGAGCTGATCAATGCGGCGCGGACACGGGCCGGCGAAGAAACTCTTGCTCGGTGGCTGAACGGGCCCGCGACACAGGAGGAAATCCTGGCGCGGCAGGCAGCGGTCGAGGAACTGCGCACCAGGCTGGATTTGCGGGAAGGCCTGTCGATCCTCGGCGCCGACGTGCGTTCCGGTGTCAATCCCGACGCCCTGGCCGTCTGGGGAACCGCGCCACCGCTACTCGGCCCCGGCCGACTCCATCCCGGGGCGGGGCCCTGGCAGGCGCGGCCCTGATCACCATGCTTTTGTGGTTGATCTGGGATTTCAGCGGGGACATTTTTCTCCTCACGCTGGTTGCGGAAGGCGTGATGGTTTTTTGCCTGCGGAAAAGGGTTCGCCGGGTCGTTGAGGGCGTCGAGCGCCCCGGGCAGGATCTGGCGCTGCTCTCGCAGGTCCTGGCCCGCCTCGAACGTGAGTCCTTTTCCGCCCCCAGGCTGGTGGACCTTTCCCGCGCGCTCGGCACCGTGGGGCTACCTGCCTCGCGGCAGATCGCAGAGCTGGACCGCCTGGTGGTTCTTCTCGATTCGAGGCGCAACCTGTTCTTTGCCCCCCTTGCCTTTCTCCTCCTCTGGGAAATCCAGATGGCGTTTGCGATCGAGGCTTGGCGCAGGCGGTCGGGTCCGGCCGTGGTGCGGTGGCTTGCGGTTGTCGGCGAGATGGAAGCCTTATGCTCACTGGCCGGCTACGCCTACGAGCATCCCGACGACCCGTTCCCTGAATTAGGACCGCCGGGGCCGTGCTTTGAAGGGGAGGGCTTGGGCCACCCGCTTCTCCCCGATACCTCCTGTGTGAGGAACGACGTAAGGCTCTGCCAGGACTTGCGCGTGCTCGTGGTGAGTGGCTCGAACATGTCGGGCAAGAGCACGCTGCTCCGCACCGTCGGCACCAATGCGGTTCTGGCGCTGGCCGGAGCGCCGGTGCGGGCGCGCCGGCTCAGGCTTGCTCCGCTGGCGGTGGGGGCTTCGATTCTGCGGCGGGATTCGCTCCAGGAAGGGACTTCCAGGTTCTACGCGGAGATCACGCGCTTGCGCCGGCTCGTGGATCTCACTGCCGGGCCATTACCGCTGCTCTTTCTGCTTGATGAACTCCTGCACGGCACCAACTCCCATGACCGCAGCATCGGCGGGGTGGCCGTCATCAAGGACCTGGTGCGCCGGGGGGCGATCGGCCTCCTGACCACCCACGACCTTGCTCTAGCGCACATCGCCGAGGTCCTGGCGCCGCGCGCCGAGAACGTCCACTTTGAGGATTCCATGGAGCAAGGCAGGCTGGCATTTGACTATCGCCTGCGCCCGGGCATAGTGCGCAAGAGCAACGCGCTCGAACTCATGCGTTCCATCGGGTTGCGGATTCAGGATTAAAATCCGGGCGCCAGAGCGGCATTATCCAAGCAACTCCGGCGAATTTGGAACCGGGGATGCCCGTGTTTCAGCATCGCTCGTTGTCGCTTGATGTCTTTCGCGGCGCCACGACGCCACGATGCTCCTCCGCCTCTCGGGCTTCGACAACCGCGGTTCCTTCCGCGTTTGGATCCTCACCCGCTGAAGGCAGGATGATGTTTCGCGGCCGGCAAATCGAACGCAAGCCCTCTGCCGCGGCTATTTCCGGTGGCGCCCAATGACCTGCTTTGCAAACTCGAGGAGGTCAGAAGAGCGCAAGCCCGCCTTTCTGGCCTCCTGCTCGGCCTTGTCCGGCGGCATTCCTTCCTCGAGGGCCAGATAGATCATCATCAGGCTGCCCGCTCGATTCCCGCTCCCACAGTGCACGAAAACCTTGTCTTCCTTGAGCGCAGACATTAAGGCGCTGAAGGCCAGCGCTTGCTCCTCGGTGGGTTCCTTGGCGTTGAAGGGGACCATGTAATATCGCAGTCCGAGCTGCATGGCCTGCCTTTCTTCGGCAGCCAGGTCAACGCCCTCGCCGCTAGTGCGGAGGTTGATGATGCGTTTATACCCCTTTTCTGCCAGCTGTTTCATGCCGGCATCGGTGGGTTGACCGCCCGTGCCGATTCTGGATGAGAGTTCGACGTAGTTGGGAAGTGATGGTTTCTGCTGCTCCTGCACCGCCGGCTGGGCCTGGGCACAAAGAACCGCCGGCACCGCCAGAAGCAAAGCCGCAAGCATAAAGAGCCTGAACCAATGCCTCATGATCACCTCGCTGATTCTGCGGGAATTCTATCGCAGCGGTCTTGGGGGGGGGCCAGCATATTTTGGGATTTGTCTCATCCAGGCGGCCCGGACAAAAGGCTGACGCGAAGAACAACGTGCGGCACAGCTACAAAACAAAAACTTAACGCAGAGGGCGCAGAACTTGAGGCAGAGGCCGCAGAGAATACGCTTTCTTGAGTCGTTCTTTTATCCGATCTCTGCGGCCTCTGCGTTAAGCTTTTTCTTTCATGCCCACGCAATGGCCGTTGCAAGTGCCGCTCTCCGAATGGCAAAATCGGAGATGCGAAAATGTCCAACGATCTTATTCTCATACGCAATGCGTCCGAAAATAATCTTCAGTCGGTCACCCTGGCTTTTCCCAAAAACAAGCTGATCGTCGTGACCGGCGTCTCCGGTTCAGGCAAGTCTTCTCTCATCTTTGACGTGCTCTATCGCGAAGCTGAAAGCAGATATCTGGGCTCCTTCTCCTCTTATGCACGGCAATTTCTGGGGAGGATGAAGCGCCCGGATGTGGAAAAGATAACAGGCCTGTCTCCCGCCTTGGCTGTTGACCAGAAAGCCGCTGCGGCCAATCCGCGTTCCACAGTCGGTACGATCACTGAGATTTACGACTACCTGCGGTTACTGTTTGCCCGTTTGGGAAAGCCGGAGAACGGATCGCCCGATTTCAAGATTGAACGAAGCCTTTTCTCCTTCAACTCTCCGACCGGGGCTTGTCCGTCCTGCAAGGGTCTAGGCGTCGAAGACCGCTTGGATCCCGACTTGCTCGTTGCCGACGAAAACAAGAGCCTGCGTCAAGGCTGCATGGTCATCACAGCCCCAAACGGATACATCATTTATTCGCAGGTCACGATGGATGTGCTCGACGAGGTCTGCCGGGCGGAAGGATTCAGCGCGGATATCCCCTGGAAGGAGTTGACGCCGGAACAAAGGCATATCGTTCTCTATGGAAGCGACAAAATTGCCATACCCTACGGCAAGCACACGCTGTCATCGCGTATGCGCTGGAGCGGCATCACAGCCAAACCTCGGGAGACGGGTTACTACAAGGGCATCCTACCCGTGATGGCTGCCATCCTGAAAAACAAACGCAACCGGAATATTCTGCGCTTTGTGCGCACCTCAAAATGTTCCGTTTGCCAAGGCACCAGGCTTAACTCGAACGCGCTCTCGATCAAGATCAGCGGTCATCATATCGCCGGACTTGCCGCCCTCCAATTGGACCAACTTCAACATACTCTGGAAAGTCTCCGCTTCCCGGATCGAGACAACCAGGTTGCCTCTCCCATCATCGGTCAGATTTCGAAACGGATCGATTTGCTCAGGCGCCTGGGTTTGGCATACCTCACTCTGGACAGAGAATCCACTACCTTATCCAACGGGGAAGCACGGCGCTTGCGCCTTGCTGTTCAGGCCGGCACAGGCTTGTCGGGCATCCTTTATGTCTTCGACGAACCCTCCATCGGCTTGCATCCCCGCGACATTCAGCGCTTGATTGAGATCCTGATCGAACTGCGTGATCAGGGCAATTCGGTCCTTGTGGTAGAACACGAGGAAGAATTCATCCGCCATGCCGACTGGCTGATTGACATGGGCCCGGCTGCGGGCATCCACGGCGGACGCGTGCTCCAGAACATTGCCACCTCAAAAATTGAACAAATCCCAGCCGAACAATGCCGCCAGAGCCGCACGCTTTCCTTCTTCAAAGGGCTGGAGAGGATGGGAATCCCGGTCAGCCGCCGCCAGGGGAAAACGGCGCTTTCGATTCATGGCGCCGCTGAAAACAACTTGAAAAACATTGACGTCCTTTTGCACCTGGAAGCCTTGAATGTCGTGACCGGGGTTTCGGGTGCCGGAAAATCAACCCTCACCAATACTGTCTTGGGAAATTTCCTGCGCAACCAACTCCACGCCTCATTAGAATTATGCGGCAAATGCATTTCCATCAAGGGCTGGGAAGGCATCACAAAAGTGATCACCATCGACCAGTCAGCTATCGGCCGCACGCCACGAAGCAATCCCGCAACCTATACCGGCTTATTCGATCACGTGCGCGACCTTTTTGCCGCTTTGCCTCAGTCCCGATCGAGAGGTTGGGACAAAGGCAGGTTTTCGTTCAATACCGCGGGCGGCCGGTGCGAAGCCTGTCAGGGAGCCGGCTATCAGCAAATCGGCATGCACTTCATGGGAAATGTTGAGGTGCTGTGCGAGGAATGCAATGGAAAACGCTTCCACAGCGACACACTTGAGATCACCTGCAACGGCAAGAATATCTATGACGTGCTCGAATTGTCGGTTTCCGAAGCCGGAAGATTCTTCGAGGCGGATGCTCGCATTCCGCGCTATCTGAAAACCATGGAAAAACTGGGGCTCGGTTATTTGAAGTTGGGACAGCGATCCTCTACCCTCAGCGGTGGTGAAGCCCAACGCGTCAAGCTGGCAACAGAACTGGCCAGGCCCCAGTCGGCGCATACGCTATATATCCTGGATGAACCGACCACCGGACTCCATCAAGCCGATGTCAGCAACCTGCTACTTGCCCTCAATGCGTTGGTAGAGCAGAAAAATACGGTCATCGTTATCGAGCACCACCTTGGGCTCATTGCCGCAGCCGACTGGGTCGTCGATTTGGGCCCCGAGAGCGGCGCTGATGGCGGGCGTTTGGTGGCCCAGGGGGCTCCGGAAGACATCCTTCGTTGCCCGCAATCCCATACCGGGCGGGCCTTGAGAGAATATCTGGAAGGGCGGACGATCCAGTCGGTCCCTGGCCACGCCATACCCCCGGCCCCTTCTCGAAGCGGCAGCGAAACCGCTCCGAGAGACATTCAATTTACCGGCGTCACCACCAATAACCTCCGACACATCGATGTTGCCATCCCCGGCAACAAGGTTACGGTCATTACCGGTGTGTCCGGTAGCGGCAAATCATCGCTGGCTTTCGATACCATCTTCGCCGAGGGGCAGAACCGTTTTATGGAGAGTTTTTCCAGTTACGCCAGGACACAAATCGGCGTATGTGCCAGAGCCACTTTTGAAGAGGTATCCGGATTGACGCCGACCCTGGCCGTGGAGCAGCGGACGATTACGGCAACTCCACGTTCCACCGTCGGAACCATGACCGGCATCTACGACCTGTATCGCCTTCTGTTTTCAAGGGTGGCTGTTTCAGATACTGGCGAAAACTCCGGGTTTTCTTCGCTCTTTTCGTTTAACCACCAGTCGGGCGCCTGTCCGGGTTGCGACGGTTTGGGCATGATCATCGTTTGCGACCCGGACACGCTCATCACCGATGCGGAGAAATCCATTCTGGCCGGCGCCATGGATGGGACCAAAACAGGCAGATTCTATGGTGATCCCTTCGGACAATATGTCGCTACGTTGAATACCGTCGGACAACGGCACGACATCGACTTCTCGAAGCCCTGGACCGATCTTCCGGCAGTGGGAAAGAACCTTGCCCTTTATGGCAGCGGCGAGGAAATTTACGACGTTACTTGGAAATACAAGAGAGGCAAGGATACTGGAGCCTATCGGTTTAAGGGCAAATGGATAGGACTGGCAGGCCTGGTCAACGGCGAGTATAAACGCAAACATGCCGACCACCGCGGGCTCGGCATGATGCTGCTTATGAAGCAGGACCTCTGCCCTATCTGCCAGGGAGCCCGTCTGCGACCCGAAGCGCTGCAATTTACCCTCGGCGGAATGAACATCGCCGGATTGGCACGGCTCCCTGTTTCCCTGGCATTGGATTTCTTCAGAAATATCGAAGACGTTTTGAGCCGGCCCACACAAATCAAAATTGCATCTCCATTGGTTGAGGAGATCATCCCGCGCCTGGAATCTCTTGCAGAATTGGGTTTGTCGTATCTAGGAGTCGACCGCGGTTCCAGCACACTTTCAGGAGGCGAAGCTCAACGGGTAAAGCTGGCCG
>JBEKYG010000222.1:0-7563 GCA_049511215.1 Acidobacteriota bacterium
TCCGGCCGACGCCGGACCCGGCACCCGTTGTCCGCAGAGGCGCCACTTTTCTGCCCCATGCCCGCTTGTCGTTTTTCTCGCATCTCGTTGTCGTTTTTGGCTTCACATGCCAGGCACATGAGACGAGTGTGTGCGCATCACCAGGGAAGAAGGCGCAGCAAAGGAGAGGAAGAAATGGACGCGAATCAGATTCATGAGATCACCATGGAAGAGTGGAACCGCAAGAGGAATCACGGGTACGCCCACCTCGACTCGAACGGTCGTCGCTGGGTGCTAACACTGGACCGGGAAACCGGGGCGACCGTGATTCAGGGCGTCAAGCTGCTACGGAATTCGAAGTGAACGCCGGCAGCCGGCGCACAGCTCATGAGTAATCCGCTGATTGAAGCAAGATGAGGAGAATGGCGTATGTCCGATGTGGTTGCAGCAAAATCTTATCGGGTGCCGAGATACCGGGTTTGCCTGGTGCGTGACGGATCAAACGTGGCCGATTTCAGGCGCTTCTCGAAGCTTCTCACCAACCCGACGGATCTGCTGCTGAGACTGTGACTCTCGCACACAACTAAAGGAGCACCATAACGTGGAGTAGTGCACGCCGCGCAGGTTCTCTTTATAATTGTGTGGGCGATCCCATGTCCTCATCGGAGCTACTCATGACCAGAGATAATTACCTAAAGCTGTCCTACGTAACCGAATTCTGCCAGTGGTTTTCCACCCGACTCGAATCGCGGAACTTGGCCCATTCGTGGGTCGATCGAAGGTCCGGCCAATGTTTACATTTTGACCACATTTACGATGCATTTACAAAATACGACTGGCGCTTCAGCCTGCTCATCCCTGGCCATTCGCTGCACAGTGGCCGGAGTTTTGGCGAGAACCACGCCGCGTTGAAGATCCTGCAAGCTGGCCTCCGTAGCGCTGTTACTGGAGAGCACGACATGGACACCCTCTGTTGGTCTCGCGCTGTCATGCGCTGGGGCGGTGTGTTTCCACGAAATGGGGAGTGGTTGAGAGAGAACAGCAAAGGATTGGCGGCTTACCTCGCCAGCAGATCCAAACAGCTTAATGGATCCGGTGCTGATGAATCCAAACTAGATGGATTTGAGCGATTCAATTCGGGTATGAGCAAGATCTATTCGCTGCTGGCCGATGACTTCATCATTTATGACACACGCGTTGCCGCGGCGCTGGGATGGATTATTGTCAAATTCTGTCAGGAGCTAAGCGTCAATCTGGTTCCCGAAGCTCTGCGTTGTCCCTGAAGCCCTGGCAAGGAGCCTCCAAATGTCTTACACCCCAAGCGGCGCGACCCCAGCGAGGGAAAACTGCGGTTTCCACGGCTGCAATCCTGCGTTGAGCACGCACGTTGGAACTTAATGGCGAGTTGGTTGCTCGGGGAAGTCATCTTCAGGACACAAACACGGTTTGTTAAGCTCGCTGATCCGTTGCGGAGTTTGGAAGCCGCACTCTTCATGATCGGCTACGATCTGGGAAGTTCTGCCGATGGCATTACGAAAACCTCCAATCACGAAGTTGACGACGACAGCAATGATCTTAACGAGTTTTCCCATCCCCTGCGCACCCGTGGACCGGAGAGCAAAGCGAAAAACTTCCGCTACGAACACGCGGATGGAAACATCGTGATCAAAACCGAGCACGGCCGGGAATTCCATTTTGGGAGAAATGAGGTGGAGAAGATTCTCTTGTCTATCTACCAGGAATTTGGCACAGAATGGTTCCCTCTTGCCAATAACGTGGAAAAGCTCTCCAGTCGCACCGAACGAGCTGGCTTGGGGATGATCCTGCTCGCAGTTTATCCGGGCGAGATTCCACAGGCGCAAGCTGCCAGCTATCTCGGCCCGGTTATGGAGGACATAGGGATATTTGAGTGGAATGGAAGGAATAAAGGATTCCAGTGGCGGCTGATCAGCGAACCGCCTGCCCAAGCGACCGACCTCGACAATTAGGTCAGCGGGATAGCAAGGACGCAGTTCGGCGCGCAGCGCTCGCCTAGCTTGATTTTGATGCGGAAGAATGCTGCATTTCCACTGTTTGACGTCTTACATCCTTCTCCACCTGCAGCACTTCGTCGATGAGGGAAGCTCTCTCCTTTTCACTCGGAAGCTGACCGGCGTGGAATATCCGGTCGCGCACTCCCTTAAGCCACTGCCATTTGGCTTTTCTCAGGACGTCGACAACGCCGTAATTCGGGAGGCTGTCGATCAGTGTCTTGAGTTTTATTTCAGGATCTGAGAATCCGAAACCTTCCGCTAGCCGCCTGAGCAGGATCTCAAAACTATAGCAGCCGATCACCGACGCCAGGTCTGGCTTGACCTCGACGAGGGCATTAGCAAGTTGTGCATCCGAGAGATCGCGGAGCGGTGTCACCAGGTTTCGTCCCCGAATTCGCATAATGAAACTGTCCTCCTGGAAGGCCTTTTCTGCAACCGGGTCGAGGTGACTGCCGTAGCACTTCTCGTGCAGTACCCAGAGTGCCATATCGACGTCGGCTGCCCGCCGCAGTCCGCAATGTTTGCCGATCGCGCGGACGTCGCCAAGGTAGTTGCGATAGGTTTCCACGAGGTCGCGCCCGCGCCGGATTTCAAGGCGGTTCTCCTTCAAGACGGAACGCTGGTTCCGACGTCCAAATGGTTCGCAAAGCGCGTCCTTGCCAGCCCATAAGTGCCACTTTCTAAATTATTTTGCGCACAAGTTTTGGCGCCATTTTGCAGACGCGGTTTTCTTCGAACTAGCCGTGCGTAAAGGTAAGTCGTACGCATTTTCCCCATAGGCCAGCGCGCATTCGTTTGCGCCCGACATTTAACCACGGACCTGCAATATCTTGCGCACTGCCGAAGGCTCCGGTACGAAGCGTGGTTCAAGCGCGATTCTTGTGTCATCTTTCCGGTTTTCGCTGGTTTTTCTGGACACAGCCTGCTAGATTCTGATCCAGTAATTCCCGGCAAAGTATAGCTAAATGGCCATGATCATGCAGCAAGAACGCTGGATGTCTGTTGACAATATTGCAGCACATCTGGGGGTGAACCCGGACACGGCATACAAATGGATCTCACGGAAGAAGCTCCCGGCCCACAAGGTTGGGAGGCTTTGGAAATTCAAAGCTTCCGAGGTTGACAGATGGATCCGACAGGGCAAAGCGGCAGAAAAAGATAGACATCCATGAACGGGAAATCTGGGGACGTCTCCCCACAGTGCTGATCCTATGAACCATAACCAATTACAAAACATCGACCAACTCGAGGACAGCCTTTGGGCTGCCGCGGACAATCTCCGTGCCAATTCCAAATTGACGTCCAGCGAGTACTGCATGCCCGTGCTCGGCGTCATTTTTCTGCGCCACGCGACCAACCGCTATGACGCCGCGTGCAGGCAGATCAAGGAGGACCAGAAAGCTGGCAAACTGGCCAAACGGCCCCTTATCAAGGCAGATTTCCTCAAGCGTCGCGCGCTCATGCTGCCCAAGGAAGCACTCTACGACGAACTGCTCAAGCTCCCCAAAGGCTCCAACCTCGGCAGCGCTCTCATCGAGGCCATGAACTCTATTGAGAGGGACTTCGAGCCGCTGCGCAACCAGCTCCCCAAGGACTACGACAAGTTCGGAAACGACCTCCTCGAAGACCTGCTCCGCATCTTTGATAGTGAAGTTCTCCGCAATGCCAGCGGGGACCTGTTCGGGCGGATTTACGAGTATTTTTTGATGAAGTTCGCCATGCAAGGCGCGCAGGACAGCGGTGAGTTTTTTACCCCGCCGTCGATCGTTCAGACCATCGTCAACGTCATCGAGCCCGACCATGGAATTGTCTTCGATCCGGCCTGCGGTTCCGGCGGTATGTTCGTCCAGTCCAGCCACTTCATCGAGAGGCTGGGACAGGACACCTCCCACCGCGTCACGTTCTTCGGCCAGGAAAAGACAGCCACCACCATCCGGCTCGCCAAGATGAACCTTGCCGTGCACGGCCTGGAGGGGGATATCCGCGAGGCCAACACCTTCTATGAGGACGTCCACACGCTATTCGAGAGATGCGACTTTGTCATGGCCAATCCGCCGTTCAATGTGGACATGGTCGATGCCGAGAAGGTGAAGGACGACCGCCGCCTCCCGTTCGGCCCGCCGGGCGTTAATAAGGCCAAGAAAATCTCGAATCGCAACTACCTCTGGATTTCCTACTTTCACAGCTACCTCGGACCGAAGGGCCGCGCCGGATTCGTCATGTCGTCGCAGGCATCCAGCGCCGGGCACGGCGAAGCCGAAGTGCGCCGCAAGATCGTCGAGACCGGCGATGTCGACGTGATGATTTCAATCCGCTCCAACTTCTTTTACACCCGCACGGTCCCCTGCGAGCTGTGGCATTTTGACAAGGGCAAGCCCCTCGACCGCCGCGATCAGGTGCTGATGATCGACGCGCGCAACATCTACCGGAAGGTCACGCGCAAGATCTACGACTTTTTGCCGGAGCAGCTCCAGAACCTTACCGCCATTGTCTGGTTTTACCGCGGTCAGCCCGACCGCTTCATCGCGCTCGTCCAGGACTATCTCGTGCGCACCCTGGGCGAAGCCGCTGCCATCGCGGATCGAGCCGCCGCATTCCGGAAAAGCTACGACGCACTTGCCGACGCCGCCTCGCCGTTTCTCAAGACACTACCCAAGGACTCGGCAGTCCGAGACCTGCTAAAGGAGCGTGATGACGCAGCCAGAGCGTGCTTCCAGTCGTTGGACAACTGGACCGCCCGGATTTCCAAGGATTGGCGGAAACCCTGTGAGACGAAACTCGCTGCGCAGAAAAGACTTCTCGCAGAATTGGACACACTTGCTATGGCCTGCCGCGACCTGGTGAAGGACGCTGACCTCGTCTGCAAGTTCTCCGCTCGGCTGGTAGACGCCGCCGAGAAGGATGCCGGCGCCCGGAACCACGACGCCTGGGACGGTCGCGCCATTGGCCGGCTGGAAAGGGAAATCGACCCCCGGCGCAAGGACCTGGTCGAACAGCTCAAACACACAGCCTATTTCCAGCGCCAGGCGCACTGGCTGCTCTCACGCTTTCCCGACGCCCGTTTTGTGGCGGTTCCCGGCCTCTGTCGTATCGTCACGCAATCGGACATCAAGGCCGCCGATTGGAGTCTCACCCCCGGCCGTTACGTCGGCGTTGCCCCACCGGAAGTGGACGAGGATTTCGATTTCGAGCAGGCATTACGCGACATCCACGTTGAATTGGCCGATTTGAACCTGGAGGCATCCGAGCTGGCAGCAAAGATCCAGGATAATTTCGAAAAGCTGGGGATATGAACAACTCCACAGGGTTCGACCGAATACCCGCTTGGAGAGAATCTCCAACCACTGGTTGGAGATTCTCGATTCCCAATTCTCGCACCAGTGGTGCGAGAAAGTGCAACCGGTGGTTGCACAATTGCCGGTGCAGTCCACAGGAAACAGGTAACCTATGAAAGCTGCTGCGAACATAAGAGGAAGCTTGGCCGCACCTTTCAATTGTGCAAGGACCGCTTGCACAATTAAGCCTGGCACCACGATATTGTCCCGTTGTGCGGCAGGTTGCCGCACAAACCCTTCTGGCGAGAGAAAGTGCAACCGATGGTTGCACAATTGCGCGTTCAGTCCAAACGGAGCAGCGGTGATATGAAAACCGGAACGAGCCTTCTGCCGTCTGAATATGGAACCGTTTTCAGAGCAATCAAGGACCGCGTCCGGTCAGCGCAGTTGGATGCATTGCGTGCGGTCAACAAAGAGTTGGTGGGTCTTTACTGGGATATTGGACGGATAATCGTCGAACGTCAGAAAGGTGAAACATGGGGTAAATCGGTAGTGAAACAGTTGGCCCTGGACCTTCAGATGGAATTTCCCGGCACCGGCGCATTTTCGGCCTCCAACCTCTGGCGAATGAAGTCCATGTACGAGCATTACGCCCCGGTCGAAAAACTCGCACCACTGGTGCGAGAATTGGTTGGAGCCACAATCTGATCATCCTCGAGCGTTGTCAGGACTCCCTTCAGCGCGAGTTTTACCTCCGCATGACGAAGAAGTTCGGCTGGTCCAAAAATGTCCTGATTCACCAGATCGAGAACCAGAGCTTCGAAAAAACCATGTTGGGGCAGACCAACTTCGACCGCGCCCTCTCGCCGGAACTCCGCGCCCAAGCTCAGTTGGCAGTGAAGGACGAGTACACCTTCGATTTTCTGGAGATGGGCGAGGAACACAGTGAGCGGGAATTGGAGCGGGCCCTGATCGCCCGCATCGAAGATTTTCTTCGCGCTATGGGCGGCCTGTTCGCCTTCGTCGGCAGCCAGTTCCGGCTGGAGGTGGACAGCAAGGAGTACTTCATTGACCTGCTCCTCTACCACCGCCGGCTGAAATGCCTGGTGGCCATCGAGCTGAAAATCGGTGAGTTCGAGCCCGAGTTCGTCGGCAAGATGCAGTTTTACTTGACCGCTCTCAATGCTCAGGTCAGGGAACCGGGCGAAAACTTCTCCATCGGGATAATTCTATGCAAGGAGAAGAACCGGACCATCGTGGAATATGCCCTACACGATGCTCGCAAACCCATTGGCGTGGCCACCTATCGCACTGTAAAACGACTGCCCAAAGAACTCAAAGGACAACGCCCGGCGCCTGAGGATATCATCAAGCTGCTGGAGGGAGCATAGTGGATACCCAATCTGGGCCCGCCATTCTCGACATCCACATCGAGCTATCGAAATGGAATCAGCTAGCTCGGATAATTCAGTCAACTTTCGCGCGGCTAGTCATATGGCACGAATGATCGGGGACTGTGTCTACCCTATACCAAAGGGCTGGAGACTATATGTCGTCGACGAAATAAAATCGAAGGAGCAGCACTCGTGCATAGCTGGTCCTTTTCGTTCGAAGATCAGTGCCAAGTATTTCACCGACGGTAACTGTTTAGGCAGCGCGTTGCTGTTTGGGTGACTCTGGGATGGGGAGAGGCACTCCGGATCCAATGGCAGCCGCTACAGAGGCACTAAGAAACGTGATGGGATCGATACCCCGAAGCTGGCAGGTCCGAAAGAGCGACATCAGAATTGATTGTGCTTCCGCGCCGCGCATGGACTGATTGCCGTATGAGTTTTTTCGCATAATTACCGCAAAGCGCATCTGCCTCTCGGCATGGTTATTGTCTGCCGGGACATTGGGATGCAAAAGAAAAACCAGCAATTCGTCACTATGCTTAGCCAAACGCTTCGACAATCGATCGCAATCTTTATCCCGGTAGGAGCATCCGAAAATATCTGCCAGTCGCCAGTGAAGATTGGCGACACGCCTGTTATAAGGGGCATCTCCAAGCTTATCGCGGTCGACTACCAGTTTAAGGGCTTCCCGCATCAGACGCCTGAGGCGCCGGGCAAAGAGTTGCCACTCCCTGGAGTGATTGCGCAGAGAAACTTGCTTGATCTCGCGCAACAGGTGGACGACACACTTCTGCTTGGCGAACGCCTTGATCCGGTTATAGGCGCCGAAGAAGTCGGTGACCAGGATTCCATTGAAGAATTCGCCCAGAACCTCTTTGACCA
>JBEKYG010000223.1:0-7507 GCA_049511215.1 Acidobacteriota bacterium
TCCCGCTTTGCTCACGAGGTTTCGGAGCGAGGCGGCGCGACCGCGGGCCCCGCAGGCGTACTTGACGGTACGCCGAGGAGCCCGACAGAGCGCAACGCAGCAGCCATGCCCGGATCCGGCACCGCAGCAAAAACCTGGTGAGAAATGCACGTTAATACTGTTTTTGGTGGAGCTTGGCGATCTGGGATGCAATCACGTCATCCTCGATTTTGCGGAATAGGATATCCCGCGTGCCGAGCGGGTGGTGAGCCGGCAGGCGCAGTTTCGGGATGTCATGCCAACGCTGGTCGTGGAGGGACCCCGGTGCGTTAAGCATCTTCCAAAGCTTCTCCGCCGAGAAAGGCATGAACGGATCCATCAGCACGGCAAGTGCCAGCGCGAGCTGAACCGTGGTGGTAAGTGTAGCGGCACAGCGAGCCGGGTCCAGCTTCAAAGTGGTCCAGGGCGCGGAATCATTGAAGTATTTGTTCCCGGCGCGCGCCAGGTTCATGATTTCAATGGCCGCGCGGCGCACCTGAAAATCATCGAGGAGGGCACCTATCTTCGCCGCAGACGTGCTGATCGAGGCCAAAACTTCCTGATCGGCGTTCGAGAGGTCCTGCGCCGGGGGAACCTTGGCGTCGAAGTGCTTCTCAATGAAGGAGAGGCTTCGATTGACTAAATTTCCCAAGATGTCCGCAAGTTCTCCATTGTTGCGCGCCTGGAAGTCCTTCCAGGAAAAGTCCGAGTCCTTGTTCTCCGGGGCATTGGCGGCGAGGTAATAGCGCAGCGGGTCGGGGGGGAACAGATCCAGGTAGTCGTCGACCCAGACAGCCCAATTGCGGCTGGTGGAAAGCTTCTCCCCTTCGATATTGAGGAACTCATTGGCAGGTATGTTATCCGGTAGGATGAATTCGTCGTGTGCCATCAGTACGGCCGGCCACACGATCGCGTGAAACACGATATTGTCTTTGCCGATGAAATGGATCAGCCGCGTCTGGGGATCGCACCAGTAGTCGCGCCAGCGGTCCGGCTTGCCCTGTTTCTGCGCCCACTCGACCGTGGATGATATGTATCCGATAGGAGCGTCGAACCAGACGTAGAGCACCTTCCCTTCGGCTCCCGGCAGGGGGACAGGGATGCCCCAGTCAATGTCACGAGTGATGGGTCGGTCGGTGAGTCCCTCGGCGAACCAACCTGCACAGAACTCGCGCACATTGCTTTTCCAGTTAGGCTTCGATGACTGCCATTGTTGGAGCCTCTCCTGGAAGAGGGAGAGCCGAAAGTACCAGTGTTTCGTGCTGCGCATTTCCGGTGTCGAGCTGCACACTTTGCATTTGGGAGCAATCAGCTGTTCGGGCTCCAGCCAGCGGCCGCATGCTTCGCACTGATCGCCACGCGCGCCCCCGTGGTGACAATGCGGGCACTCACCCTCGATGTAGCGGTCCGGCAGAAAGCGCCGGCAGGAGGCGCAATAGTACTGCCGCACCTCCTGTTCCTTGACGTAGCCCTTTTCGTTGAGCCGCAGGAATATGTTCTGCGAGATTTTGTAATGTAGGGGGAGGGAAGTGCGCGAGTAGTTGTCAAATTGAATCCCGAGGCGGTGGAAGCTCTCCTTCATCATGAAGTGGTAGCGATCCACAATATCCTGCGGAGAGACATTCTCACGATCGGCGCGAATTGTGATCGGCACGCCATGTTCGTCGGAGCCGCAGATGAAAATGACATCATTTCCCTTGAGTCGCTGATAGCGAACATAGACGTCGGCGGGCATGTAGGCTCCCGCAAGATGGCCGACGTGCAGCGGGCCGTTGGCATAGGGCAGCGCGGCAGTAACAAGGATTTTCTCAGTCAACGCTTCCTCCCTCTGAAAGATTTTCAATGATATCATAACTGCAACGTATCCTCTGGCATTGCCCCCGCGATTCTGGACCTTGTAATTCTGATTTCGGATACACCCATCAGTCCATAAAAAGGTGGACATCTGATCTAAACATGAGGCACTGGACGGAGGTCATATTTGCTTCGGGTGGCAATCATCGGAATCGGAATCGGGGTCGCAGTCGCAATCGCAGTCGCTATCGGCTTTTGCGGACCCATGCAGCCGATTGCGACTGCGATTGCGACCCCGATTCCGATTCCGACGGATATAGTGTTCTTTTTTCTGATCCCGCCAACTGTCCACCTACTTATGGACTGATTAGTGCGAGCATGGGAGATTGATCAGTGAACAGGAGACCCGCAAAAACCCTGAGGGACCTCAGATCCCTGCTGCAGTTCGGGCGTGTGATGGTGACATCCAATGTTTGTCCTGCATCAATCCGGAGTGCGCATTCCAAGATCAAAAATCGTATAATATTCATCATGCAGCGGCCAGGGCCCCATCAGACCTTGATTCGTGACGTGCTTCCCGGGGAGATTGAGAGGCTACACGACATTGATCAGATCTGCTTTCCGGCCTATATGGCCTACTCGCGTACCGAGCTCCTTTATTATCTCGGACACCCAACCGCCATACGCAAAGTAGCCGAAATTGCCGGAAAAATCGTGGGCTTCGCCATCGGGCACATTGAACCGCGGAAGCGCGCACATGTCATCACGCTGGATGTCGAACCGGAGGCGCGCAGGCGCAACGTGGGAAGCGCGCTTATGAAAGCGCTGCACGAGGAGTTTCGCGGGCGCGGCGTTGTGCTGGTAGAGCTCGAGGTCGATACGGCGAATGAAGCCGCGCAACGATTTTATGCGCGACTCGGCTACGAACGAGGTGAACTGCTGCGCGGATACTACAAGGCCCGGAGCGATGCCTACCGCATGGCATTGCTTTTATGAAAAATGCCGGGATGTGCGAACACGGCTATTTTTCGCGGGCCAGATACCCCTGCCTGGTTTGAACCTTCAGGTCGACGGGCTTGCCGTTATTGCTGATGTCTGCATTGACGACGACGCGGATCTTGCGAAACTTCCCGTCTCGCTTGGGATTCGTGGATGCATAGGCAATGCTGTACTGGTTTCTCAAACTGTTTGAGATGTTCTTGAACACAGCCGGCAGTTCCGCGGGAAAGCGCGGGAAGTAAGCGTCGCCTCCCGTTAATTCGGCGAAAGAACGGAGGCGATTGTCAGCCATAGTCAAGGTGATGTCGTCAATATTGTATCGAAGCCGGAACATCTGTCCTATGCTAATGGCGTAGATTGAGGCGTTGGCTGTCTTGCATTTCTTCAGGGCGTCGTCGTAGGTGTGCTGGCTGAAGGTATCGAGCCCGGTGCTGACCAGGAGTATGGCCACCTTGCCTTCGATTTCCTCGACACGGTCGAGTGTGAAGATCAGCGCATCGGAGAGGTTACTCTCACTGAATGCCGGCGTGTTAAAGCGGCTCAGCGCCTCCATTAACTGACTCCGGTTCTGTGTGAAGTCCGTGAGGATGGTCGGGCGCAGATCGTAGCCGATGACGGCAACCCAATCACCCTTACGGAGGCTGTCGGCGAAACCGTAGATAGCATTCCAGACATCCATGATGAACCACTCGACTTGCTTGCTGAAATCAACCACCATGGCTGCAGTAATGCCGGCTTCCACGGGCGCAAAGTGGGTGATTTCCTGCTTGACGTTGTCTTCGTAAATTGTGAAGTTGTCAGGTTTCAGTCCGCTGATGATGTTGCCCTTCTTGTCGGTTACCAGGGCCTGCAAATTTACCAGGTTAACCGAAACCGAGATTGCCGTCTGGCCTTGAGTTTTATCCTGATCAGGTACGCTCTTGGTCGGCGGGCTTTGTTTCGGGGGATTTTGGATGCTAGTAGCGGTGAGTGCCGAGGCTTGCCGCGATGAGCCCGAGAACAGCAGAGCAATACAGAGGCCAACCATCAGAAGAATAAGGGCAGTCTTCATGAAGCACGCTCCAGGTGGAGGCCTTAACCGAACCTCCCGACCGTACGTGATAGAGTAGCACAAATTCCGGAGGCAAAGGTAGGCCTGGATAGCCTACCCGTTTCAGGGAGGAGTTCGCTACAAGTTTTGCGCAAGCGAGCTTTACTTTAATCCGGCTAAGTGCTCAAAACACTTCCGATGAGGGAGCGTGAGCGGCTCTGCCAAAGTCGGATCGTCTGTGATTCCGGCGGGCTTGGGCAGAGTCTGTTTCTTCGGTTCATTTCGCCAGGGGACAAATGATTTGACGTACCCATTTCCTGATGCTAATAATTTGTTCCACTTTTGCTCTTACCGGAACAGTTTTGTGGGAGGTTAATCGTGGGTTATTGTCCGGAATGCGATGCAGAAATCCCAGAGGAATTTGAGGACGTCGGCGAAATTATTACATGTCCCGAATGCGGCGTCGAGCTGGAGGTGATATCCCTCGATCCCGTCGAATTCGATCTTGCTCCGGTCGACGATGAGGAAGAAGATGAGGATGATTTCGACTTCGACGACGAGGAAGAGGACTGGGACGACGAAGACGAAGAGTCTAACGACGAAGAGGAAGACGATTACAATTAGGCTCGACAATCTTTGCCTGCCGACTCCGAAATCGTTGGAGTAGCAGAGCAGTAGTGCGTGCCTGAGATGACGCGGGGACTTCACCGTGCTGAGGCAAATCCGGCTGCTGGTTTTTGATCTGGATTACCTCATTTATGACTGCGCTGCGATCAAGGTGAGGGCTCTGCGAGAAAGCATGATCTCGTTTGCCGATGCCATTCCTCACGATGTGCGCCTGCCCGATGCGGCCGATACCGAGGAAGGATTCCGGGATTACGGCTGCCGTTGGTCCCAGATGCTCCAGATCGGTTTGGACGAGGAACGACTCGCGGAACTTCAAAGTGCCTACCGGGTTCATGAAGAGCGTCTTGTGACGGCGGGACTGGGAAGGATTTATCCCGGGCTTCCGGAACTGCTCTTATCTTTCCGCCGGAATGGCTTGTTGGCCGCAATCGGCGCGGAGGCCAACCGCGACTATTTGCTGGCGGTTAGCGACAGACACAGCCTGGAAAGCGTCTTCGAAATGGCCTATTGCGCAGAAGAGTTCGGTGCGGGCGGAACTGATGAGATGATCGATGAGATCATGAACCGTGCCGAGGTGAATCGAAGCGAGACGCTCGCGCTTGGAACTCGGCCCGAGTTTTTCCGGTCGGCACACAACCTCGAAGTATTAACCATCGGCTGCGGCTGGGGCCTCCGTCGGCATGAAGCGCTCGACGAAGCCGATTTCCAGGCGCTAACGGTCGATCAAGCCTATCCTGCCATCGAAAACGCCGACGCCCTCGCGGCCCAATATTTTTCATAGAAATAACGGCAGCCGCGAAATTCTCACAATGTGCGGAGATCATGGTCACGCACTTCGCGGAATGGGCTGCAGGTCGGCGGCGATATTTTTTGCACAGCAGACCGTTCGTGCTAAATTTTGGACATGAATTTACAGGAAAAAGAAGCAAGGCTGGAGGCTTTGCTGCGTGAAATGGCGCCGGTACTTGTTGCTTTTAGCGGGGGCGTAGACAGTTCCTACCTCGCCTACAAGGCACACTCCGTGCTCGGCGATAGTGCGCTCGCCGTCACCGCTGAAAGCGCATCCGTGCCAACCAGCCAGCGTGAGACGGCCTCGAGACTGGCGCGGGAATTCCGCTTTCGCCACGAGATCGTCAACTCGCATGAGGTCGAGCGCGAGGAATACCGTGAGAATCCAGCGGATCGCTGCTATTTCTGCAAGGACACGTTATTTGTTTTGCTCCGCTCCTTGGCGGAGAAGCGAGGCCTCGCAACCGTGGTTGATGGATTGAACGAAGACGATCTGGGTGATTACCGGCCCGGACGGAGGGCTGCGGAGCAACACGGTGTGCGCAGCCCGCTCATGGAGGCAGGACTAAACAAAAATGAGATCCGGCAGCTTTCCCGCGAGGCGGGGCTAGCTACGGCCGATCAGCCGGCATCGGCTTGTCTGGCCTCCCGCTTCCCCTACGGAGTTCGGATTACCGAGGAAAAGCTGCGCATGGTAGATCGCGGCGAAGAGGCGCTGCGGGCCATGGGTTTCCGCATCTTCCGTGTCCGACACCATGACCAACTGGTGCGTCTGGAATTTGGGAAGGAGGACTTATTGCGGGCTTTGAATCCGGAGATTGCCGCCCGCCTTACCAGTCTTTTCAAGGAGTTGGGCTACAAGTTTGTCACCCTCGACCTGGAAGGCTACCGCAGCGGCTCGCTCAACGAGGTCCTCGTTACCAAGATTATCTGATTTGAAGGAAGGAACCCGGAGAGCACAGAAGATAACCGCCACGGACGATCTGTGTTTATCTGGGGCCTTCTGCGATTCCGTTTTCTGCATTCATCCGCGGTTTCGTTTTTGCGGCGAGGTTTTGGCAGACAGCTCCCTGCCGCCATTTCCACGCGGTTTCTACGATTTCTGCCAGCGAAGAGTGTCGTGCACTCCAACCCAGGCCAGCTTTCGCCCGCTCGGGATTTGCGACGAGCGCTGGCGGATCGCCGGATCGGCGCGCCTTAATCGTAGCAGGGACATCCTTCCCGGTGGTTCTCCTAACCTGATCGAGCACCTGAAGTACCGAACACCCGTGCCCCGTCCCGAGGTTAAAGGTCGCAGAAGGCCGGCCGGAAAACAGATACTCGAGAGCTGCGACATGCGCGTGGGCCAAATCAAGGACGTGGATATAGTCTCGAATACACGTGCCGTCCGGTGTCGGATAGTCGTTGCCATAGATTTCCGCGCAGGACCCATTGCCCTGAGCGATCTCCAGAAGCCTGGGAATGATGTGGGTCTCGGGAACATGCCACTCTCCGATGCTGCCATCGTGGGCAGCTCCGGCTGCATTGAAATAGCGCAGAGAAACGCAGCGGAACCCATGGGCCGCCTGGTAGTCACGCAAGATGCGCTCAATCACCATCTTGGTTACGCCATATGGGTTGATCGGGTCCAGAGGAGTTGACTCATCTATGGGGACACGCGCGGGGATGCCGTAGGTGGCACAGCTGGAGGAGAAAACGATCGACGATACCTGGTGCCTGCGCATGGCCTCGAGCAGATTCAGGGTGTTGAGGATGTTATCATGGTAATATTTATGCGGGTTTCTACATGATTCCTCAACCAAAGCATGAGCAGCGAAATGGATTACTGCGTTGATCTCTTGCCCGGCGAAAGCCGCATCCAGGTCGCCATCGTGCTCCAGATCGCCCTGAAAGAGGGGAAGAACGCCGACGAACTCGCGATAGCCGGTGGAGAGGTTATCTAAACAGATCGGCAGATATCCGGTAGCCTGCAAAACGCGCAGCGTACAGCTCCCGATATAACCGGCTCCGCCGGTAACCAAAATCCCTTGCATAGGGCATTCCTTCAAAAAGGGCCGGGCACGCGTGCGCCGCGCGCCACTCTTACGTATCGCGGCTCTCCAGGGTCTGCTGGATTACTTCCTTCACCTCTTCGATCTTGAAGGGTTTGGCCAGATATAGGTTGCAGTTGTTCTCAAAGAATTGGCGAGTTTCCGTGCTGACGGTGTCTCCGGTTACAAAAATGATACGCTTGGCGAGACGGGGGCGCTT
>JBEKYG010000224.1:0-7496 GCA_049511215.1 Acidobacteriota bacterium
GATTCCGATGCCGATTCCGACCCCGACCCGGAGAAAAAAGCGGACATATTTCGGTGCGCACCCATGTCCGAAAAAAGGTGCAAATTCCTTGGAATTTCGGCAGTATGTCGGGAGGTCTGAACATGGCGGACCGAAGGAATATCATGGAAAAGATGTTGGCACGGCAATACCCCGCATCCCCAAGGTCTCGCCTCTTGGCCACCAGACCAAATCCCATAAATCCTCCTCCAAATCTGCCCAAAGTCCTCTGGGTTAAGTTTTTTCTCCTTTCTTCACCCCTCAACCGCGAAGGCACTGAGATGCACCACCCGCCCATCCACTGCCAGCGCGGCTCCCGTCAACGCGGGTCCGGTCAACCGAAGGTCCTGTCCCTCGCCCAGGGCAGGAAACTCCTCTTCCTTCGCCTCCGCCACTTTCTTCAGGAATGCCGCTGCCATCGCTTCAGTGGGGATGGCCGAGGCCTGCGCTTCCGCAGAATCTGATCGCGCCCGATCCAGGGCGTCCAGGCCATAACTGCGCAGGAGCTTTGCAAAGAGTTTCCGCAAGGTTTCCGGGGAGTCAAACAGCTCGAGCCCGACCACGTTTCCTCCGATCGCAAACACCGCCCCGACTTGATCCCCGGCCGGCGTGAATGAGCGCACGTAGTCTTCGAGCCGCGCGGACTGCTGTTCGTAGATGTCACTCATCGCCGACGTGGGAGAGGTGGACCCGAACTTGCTGAACTTCTCGTTGATATGATTCCACACTTCGCTCTGGTTGGAAGTCCTGCGCCCTGAGGCCTTCATCGATTCACTGACCTGGGCCATTTTCCTGGCTCGCCCCTCGGCGTATTGCGCCCTGGGTGCCGAGGCGAACTCCCGGCTGCGATGATGCCACCGTCCCGCCTCCACGCAAGAAACCGGCACCACCAGGGTCTTGCCTACAGGGACCATGATGCTGAGGTTGAGGACCCTGTTCTGCTTTGCCCCCACCAGTTCCTCGCCGTCAAGCAGGAAGACCCTCTTGTCGCCGGAATTGACGAATTTAAGCTCGGCCACGCTTCCGCCCTCGCTCACTTCGGTAATGGCCGCGAGTTTTTGCGCGAGCGCCTCATCGAGTGTGAGATAGTCCGCCGCAGTCCCCTGTCCGCCCATCAACGGAAAAACGGTCATGTTCCTGAAGGTTGTCGGCGCCCCGATGCTGACGCTGAGCGCGTGATCTAGAATTTGCTTCATATTTCCTCCTCTCCTTGAGAGCCGAGTGTATCTCGCAGGAGTGACATCCGGGGTCATTTGTCGCAGGGAATTTCTACTTTTGACAGGCTGCCAGGGAGATGTCGCCGCGTGAATCTGACCTACGTGGATGACGCCAATCTCTGGAGTTCGGCAACAGCGCGCGCCAGCTCGTCCACCAGCATTCGATGTTCCCCTCTCGCCTTGAAGGTCTTGACCAGGATTTCGTAATACCAGAGGCTCCCATCTTTGCCACCCTTGAAGCGCGCCCAGACTGTGTGGCCGATCTCCAGGAAATCCTTCACAATCGACCGGACATTGTGAAGCTTGTCGGCCGCCGAGACCAGCAGCACGGGCGGAGGAGCGGTCTTCAAGTGTTTGAGATAGGTTTCCTTGCGCAGCCGCCAATCTGCTTTGTTGTTGGGGTCCTTTTCCAGCGAATCGCTGCAGGTGACGACGACGCTTGCGACTTCGTCCCCGAAGCGGGCCCGTATCTCCTCAGGACGAACGCCGCGATCTTCTACGCAATCGTGAAGCAGCGCGGCAATCGCCTCATCTTCGTTCCCGCCATAATCCATGACGATGCTTGCCACCGCCAGCAGATGGGACGCATATGGAATTTTCGTGCCTTTGCGGAGTTGGCCGTCATGTGCAGCGAGCGCGAATATCAGGGCATCTTCGAATCGTTTTGTCAGGTGCAATGAAATTCTCCTTTCGTGCGCCAGTCCTCCGCCTTGTGTAGGTCTCGAGATTATGGCGCGTTTCTTTGTGACGAGGCAAACAGATCGTCAGCCATTGATGCGATCATCTCCCGCAGCGCCAACTTTCCCAGCCAGGGCTTCGGGATTCCCGATTCTCCATAGAATGCGCCCGCGAGCTGGCCGTATATGGCGGCTGTTGTGTCTGCGGCATCCCCCAGGTTTGCCGCCAACAGGCAGCCATCGCGGAAATTGTCGCTCTTGAGGAAAGCCCACAACGCCGCTTCCAGGGAGCGGGCGGCGTATCCGGATCCTTTGATCTCCGGCGGTTCCTTGCGCCGGAAGGAGCCCGAAGCAATCTCATCGATTTCCGCCATCAAGGGATGCGCATCCCAGTAGCCGTCGGTTGGACAATAGTGATCCGATACCAGCGCCTGCTTGCCGGCTCCCTGCAGGGCTCCGACAATCAGCGCCGCGAAGTAGCGGCACGCATCGACGGCCGCCGGCGCCCCGTGTGTGGTGCGGGAACTGTCCGCAGCCATCTCGATCGCGCGGGCGGGTTCGCCCGCAAAAAACATCGGTACGGGCACAAGCCGCATAAGGGACCCATTGCCGGCCTTATTCGGGTTGGTGGAGCCGCAGAACGGTTTCCGGGTGCGGACGAAGAGTTCGAGCGCCTCCCTGGTTGTCAAACCGATGTCAAAGCATTTACCGGTGCTGCTCAGATGTCCTTCTTTCCACCACCAGACATAACGCTCCAGCTGATCGACGGCATCGAATCCCTGCTTTTCCAGCAGGCTCTCCGCAAGACACAGCGCCATGGAAGCATCATCGGCCCACTGCCCCGGGGCGAGGCGATGCGTGCCGCCGCCGATCATATCTGTGATCGGGACAAAGCTCCCCGGCGGCATGAATTCGAGCGCAGCCCCGACCGCGTCCCCCACAGCAAGCCCCAGCAAACACCCGCGAAACCTTTCGGCCTTTTCCATCATATTACCCTCCACGCCTGCCAATCCCAGTGTAGCACCGGCTATTCCCGGATCAGCCAATTAAGCAATTCCGCCGGAAACAGAGCCCATCGCCGGCAGGATTCCCTGCTGTCCAGACACCCCGCGCCCGGTTCCCCCTCAGATCGGGCGCGAAGGACAGTAGGGAAACTCCAATGCTCCTTACCACCCCATCATAAAAAATGAGTTGGTGAAATAAGTGGCCTCTCCGCGAAATTTATATGCTGGACGGAAAATTTTCCGTTGACGAATGGATCTCATTTTGAGAACTTAAGGAGAGCATGCTTGCACGTGATCAGCAGGAAGAAGCTGGCGGATTTTTCCTTAAGGCACCCGGATGCCGAGGCTGCGCTCGACGTCTGGTACCGGGTGGCGAAATCCTCGGTGTGGAGCAACCTTCAAGAAGTAAGGCAGGTTTATCCTCATGCGGATGCAGTTGGGAAGTGGACCGTGTTTAATATCCGAGGCAATCGATATCGGCTGATCGCAGAAATCGGGTACCAAAGCCGGATCGTCTTTGTCCGGCATATCCTGACGCATTCGGAATACGACAGGGGCGAATGGAAACGATGAACAGCCGGACGGATACGAATTTGTATGGCGAACTGCTCCTCCAGAGCCTGCCCGCGGTCATCGAAAGCGACTCTGAAAATGAGCGCCTGATAGCTGAGGTCGAAGCGCTTCAGGACCGCGAAGAGCACCTCCTTCCCGAAGAGCGGCGGCTGCTCAATTTACTGCTGCTGTTGATTGAGGATTACGAAGAACGAAAATACCGCATCAAGGCTGCGACTCCCGATGAGGTCTTGCGCGAACTGATGCGGGCCCGCGGCGCACGCCAGAAGGACCTGTTGGGAGTCTTCGGCGCCAAGGGGATCGCCTCGGAAGTCGTGCGCGGCCGCCGCGCCATCAGCCGGACTCAGGCGAAACGTCTCGCCCGATTCTTCCACGTTTCCCCGGCCCTGTTCCTGTAAAACATCAGCTGAGACAACCGAACTTCTTTTCAGGACTGCAGAGGAAGCCGTCAAGTCAGGCGTCCGGGTCTCCATCCGCGATTACGTCGCGGCGTGACTTGAATCCGAGTATCCCCCGATCAGCGGATGCAGTAATGCGACTGCGCGATGAACGGCACCAAGAGCGGGCTCTCCCCAGATCCTAATCGCCTTCGTCGCTCGGTATCAGGAGTCTCGCCCGACAGCAGTTCGATCGCTGTTCCCGCTTCCGACCGCTTCGCCGGGACCATAGCAAAAGAAACCAGGTGGACGCGGAAAAACGCTGCTTTCGGACGCCGGTTTGGACCATGAAAGTCGAACTATCTGTGTTCGATTTTCATGGTAGAATAGATCCATGATTCAGCGACCTCGATGGCTGGCGGAGATTCGTGCTGCGCTCGAGCGCAGCCGGGTGACGGCGCTTATCGGCCCGCGGCAGTCCGGAAAGACTACGCTGGCCAGGCAGATTGTGCCTCCGGACTCGCCCGCATATTTCGACCTGGAAGATCCCAGAAGCCTGGCTCGCCTGGCCGAACCGATGACGGCCCTGGCGCCGCTGCGCGGGATCATCGTGATCGACGAGGTCCAGCGGCGTCCCGACCTGTTCCCGATCCTCCGGGTTCTGGCGGACCGGCGCCCGCTTCGGGCCCGCTTCCTGGTTCTCGGCAGCGCCGGGCCGGATCTTCCGCGGCAGTCCTCGGAAACCCTGGCCGGCAGGATGGAGACGATCACGCTGAGCGGGTTTGGGCTCCATGAGCTGGGCGCGAACCAGCTTCAGAGGCTCTGGCGGCGGGGAGGTTTTCCGCCGGCATATCTGGCTCGATCTGACAGCGGGAGCTTCCACTGGCGCCGCCAATTCATCCAGGCCTGGCTCGAGCGTGACCTGCCCCAACTGGGAATCACGATCCCGGCGGCGACGCTGTTCCGGTTCTGGTCGATGCTTGCGCACTACCATGGCGGCCTCTGGAACGCGGCCGAAGCGGCCCGCTCGCTGGGCGTCTCCGAGCCCACGGCGCGGCGCTACCTGGACTTGTTGGCCAGCTCGTTCATGGTCCGGCAGCTTCAGCCGTGGCACGAGAATCTGAACAAGCGCCAGGTCAAAGCCCCAAAAGTGTATGTAAGAGACAGCGGCCTGCTCCATACCCTCCTCGGCCTCATCTCCGATCGTGAGATACTGTCGCATCCGAAGGTTGGCGCCTCATGGGAGGGATTTGCCATCGAAACGGTTCTCGAACTGGTGCGGCCGGAAGCCTCATATTTCTGGGCCACGCACACGGGCGCCGAGCTGGATCTCCTCTTTCTGAAGCAAGGTCGCCGCTACGGGGTCGAGATGAAATTCCAGGATGCTCCGCGACTCTCGCCGTCGATGCGGATCGCCCTCGAGGATTTGAGGCTGGACCATTTGACGGTCCTGTATCCGGGGGATGTGCGATATGCGCTCGGCGAGCATGTAACAGTGGTTCCTTTGGCCGAGCTTGCGGCCGGCGACCCTGATGTGGTAACCGGCCATATATCCCGCGGTACTCCAGGCACTCCTCCGCGCCCTCCGCGGTGATCTTTTGCCTTTCCCAATACTGCCCCCCACCCCGCTCGGGATAATCTTTGAAATCGCAGCTTTTCCTGGAGTAGCTTACCCGGGTCGCTGCCCCCCGGAAGGACGACGCTCATGCCCCGAAATGACCAGGTTACCCGCCAGTGGATTCTGCTCCAGCCCTTGGATCGGCCCGGGGGAGCTACGATTGAAGAGCTCGTCCGATTCCTTCCTGCCGACTTCGCCTGCAATGCCCGGACGATCCTCCGGGATCCGCAGGCGCTGGAGGCAACCTTCCCGCTCTACACCGACCGGGTGGACGGCAGGGTGTGCTGGAAGCTGGTCGAGGGATTCAACCGTGTGCCGGCGGTGCAGTTTTCGGTGACGGAGCTGATGGCGATGGTCTTCACGCGCGACCTGGCGCGGCCGCTGGAGACTCCACGGAGGTGGGGTATGCCAAAGAAACGAGCTTTGGCCCGTCCGAAGAAAAAGGGCGCGGTCCTGTGCAAGGACGTGCGGGAAGCAATCGAGCGCGTGTGGCCTGACGGCGTCGCGGACATGACCTTCGATGCCGACGAATCCTATTTCTGGGAGATTCGCTCGCAGCTCAAGCGTGCATTTGAACGGATCGGTAAAGCGCGACTTCTTAAAATGTAGGAAAAGTTTGACAATGGATGAAGCGAAACTGATCGAGAAGCTCAGGCTCATCGAGGCCTTGTTTGCCGGCGCGGCAACCCCTGGCGAACGAGATGCCGCCGGCAGGGCCAAGCAGCGCATTCTGGATCGACTGCGCGCATATGAAATGGCGGATCCGCCGGTCGAATACAGATTTAAGATGCACGATATGTGGCAGCGCAAGGTGTTCGTGGCATTGCTGCGCCGCTATGGGATCAAGCCCTATCGGTACAACGGACAACGATATACTACAGTGATGGCGAAGGTTTCGAAGCGTTTCGTGGACGACACTCTCTGGCCAGAGTTTCAGGAACTCTCCCAGACCCTTAGAACCTACCTGTCTGAGGTCACCGATCGCGTGGTCGGCCAGGTTATACACCGCGACAGCTCGGAAGCCGATGTCGTGGAGGAACCGCAACAACTTCCCGACGCCGGCCATACGCGCGATTCGGCGCCATTGGAGATCGGTTAATTTCCGGGCCACCTGCTCCGGAGATAGTTCGCCAGGAGTCAGCTGTCCCATTCGATGGAGTGCGGCTGAGTTTGTGGGACGCGCCGTTCGCCGCTCGAATCGAGGGGCGGCGGCGAATCCGGGCGGCGCATCATCCTTGCTCGGACAGCACCGTTTATACTTTTTCCCGCTGACGCAAGGGCAGGGATCGTTGCGGCGAATCTTGTCCATTGCAGTTATGCCTCCTCGGCTGGTCCTGTCGCGGTGTCTCCGGGAGCAGTCCCTTCCCGGTCCGTGTCATCCGCAACGACGGGTCCTGATCCTGCCGGACTGGTTGCGAATCCGCAGGGCCTCCCCTTGGCATTCGCGAGGCGCGAACTCAGGTAATGGGTTGAGTAGGCCGCCTCCAGATTGGGATCTCCGAATTTTGAAAATCGCAGAGGGATCTTGCGACCTTTACCCCATTTTCTGTAGTCGGTCAGCGAGGGCTTGAGTCCCCGCGCCAGTGAGTGCAACCGGAGCACCCGCAGTATTCTGCACGCATTGGAAAGGCTGCATTGAATTACCTTTTCAAGGGAAGGGATTCTGTTAAAGCGCCACTCTTCAACCATGGAAGGTTTCAGCAGGTCAAGCCGTACAAATACCTCGAGCGGAGTCACGACATCCTTCTCCGCCAGAATCTCCGAAACTACGCGGACGACCCGTGGATACCATTTCTCCTTCATGTAGTTTTTGGTTGTGACCTTTTTCATTCAACAATCCTCTTATAATAATCCCATCGGTCAGAGAGCTCGAAGTTGCGAGCAGAAATGTGATGGCATTCGTCAACAATGACGTGCCCGTAATGCTCGACTGCCACGTTCACTTCGCCTCGATGGATCAAACTCTGCAGGATGGCGACATCAATCAGTCCCGTGGCAAGCTTTTCGCCGGC
>JBEKYG010000225.1:0-7491 GCA_049511215.1 Acidobacteriota bacterium
TTCGATCCTATTTCTCTTATGATCACGATAGCCGCTGTCACCTCGGACTGAACAAGGATTCACCGGAACCCAGAGAAGTCCAGTTACCCGATAAGGGCAGGATCGTTGAGATACCAAAGGTCGGTGGGCTTCATTATCGATACGAGCGACGCGCAGCCTAATCGTGCACTTCCTGTCATCAGCCGGGCAACCGCATCTGAATACTGGTATGCCGAGGCGGCCACCTGCGTTTTGAGGCTGCTTCCCTGTTGCGTGCTGGAGGTCAGCTTTCATCCAATCCAGGGCTTCCAACAGTCTGAAACAGCTTGCCCTGCCTCCGTTGATTTCTGCTCAGATGGATTTATCAGCAAGGACAGCGGAAACTCTCGGTTGCTCAGTCGTCTCCTCACTCAGATGGAACGAATTATCGAAGTCAACGCGCTTACAAGAGGTGACCAAAGCAGTCGTGGAGGCGGCTCGGCTGAATATTTTTACCTTACGATTCCGGACCGAATTTTCAGCAACGACAGGGGCCTGATCATTCACGACTGAGAAACGTCAACATGAAAATCCACCATGGCATGGCGGAATATCCTGGTATAGCATTACTCCCGTGATTAAGCGAAAAACCGACATTCAAGCCGTCCAGACCGCGCTGCGGCGCAGCCGGATGGTCGGAATCCTCGGCCCGCGCCAGTGCGGCAAAACCACCCTTGCGCGTGAATTCGTCCGGCCTGATTCCCTGAACTATTTCGACCTCGAATCCCCGGCCAGCCTGGCCCGGCTTTCCGAGCCGGAGACGGCGCTGCGCCCGCTCAAGGGATTGGTCGTCATTGATGAAATCCAGCGCCGCCCCGAACTCTTTCCGCTGCTGCGCGTCCTGGCGGATCGCCGGCCTTTGCCGGCGCGCTTTCTGATTGTGGGCAGCGCCTCGCCGGCCTTGCTGCGCCAATCATCCGAAACTCTGGCGGGCCGGCTGGAGACAGTCCCACTGGAAGGTTTCCGACTCGGCGACTTGGGAGCCGGCTTGCAGGATCGGCACTGGCTGAGGGGCGGATTTCCGCTGTCATACACGGCGCGAAGCGAGGCCGATTCCGTCAACTGGCGCCGGCAGTTTCTCCAAACCTTCCTGGAACGGGACATCCCGCAACTGGGCATCACCATCCCGTCGGCGGCGCTGCGACGCTTCTGGAACATGGTGGCGCATTACCACGGCCAGACCTGGAACAGCGCGGAACTGGCCCGCGCCCTGGCAGTGGGAGAATCCACCGTGCGTCGTTACCTGGACCTGATGGCCGGGGTGTTCATGGTCCGGCAGTTACCCCCCTGGTTTGAAAACCTGGGAAAGCGGCAGGTCAAGGCCCCCAAGGTCTATGTGCGCGACTCCGGACTGCTGCACGCGCTATTGGGCATCACCAACCGCCACGACTTGGAGCATCACCCGAAAGTGGGTGCCTCTTGGGAAGGCTACGCCGCGGAGGAAGTCCTCAAGGCGCTCCGGCCGGACGAGGCTTATTACTGGGCCACCCATAACGGCGCCGAACTCGACCTGCTCCTGTTCAAGGACAGGCGCCGGATCGGCGTGGAATGCAAACGCGCGGATGCTCCCACGTTGACACCCTCCATGCGCATCGCCTTGAGGGATCTGAAACTGGATGAATTGCGGGTGATTTATCCTGGAGCCAGTCGCTATCCGTTGGGCGAAGGTGTCGAGGTGGTACCCCTCTCGGAATTTGTCGCCACGAAATAAGACCATCAGCCCCGTCGGGTGAGGAGCCGGAATCTCTTTTACTTCATGCGCCGAAGATTCGGCTTTGCTTTCATCGCTTCGTCAATCCGGTTCGAGATTAATTCCGCGGCCGCCTTGAGTGGATCCTGGCTCAAGTGCGCGTAGCGTTGCGTTGTGCTTGCGTCCATGTGCCCGAGGAGTGCCCCCACAATCGGCAAGCCCAAGCCGGCGGCCGCACCTACGGAAGCATAGGAATGGCGGAGGGCTCGGCACGATCGCCGTCAACTGGCTCGAATGGCAATTGCGCACCGATCCGGTGTCGGCTAGGATGTTCAAGGGACCGGACTGCACTCTGTGCAAGGATGCGGCCTGGCACGTCAGGAAGAATAACATCGACTGAGCAAGTAGCCTCAGGCCGATATATAAATCGGACACGCCATGCGAAGCCCGCGCGAATACTGCCGTCCACATTCCGTCCAAGAGGCCCTGGCGATACTATCGTCTGAGAAGCCACGCGCAGCGCCACTGGCGGGAGGAACACATTTGATGGCAGATCGCGAAGACGACGCCGAAGTGCTCGTTGATCTGCAGGAGTTGCCGCTCGCCTATGTCGAGCAGAGCGCCACGGCCGTTTCCATCGGTGCGATGACACGCCTCTCCACGCTCTGCGAATCTCCTGAGCTGCAATCATTCGCCGCCGGCATTCTGCCCGATGCCGCGCGCCATGCCTGCGCAAGCCTCCTTCGCAATCAGAGGACGCTGGGGGGTGAGTTAATGGCACGGCGTTCCGATGGCGAGCTGGCAGCAGCGCTCATCGCGCTCGATGCCACCGTACGGACGGGTGGGCCTGAAGGCCAGAGGACATCCACGTTGGCCGATATTTACAGGAGATTCTGCGGCGCGGGAGATGGAACCCATCTAAAGGACATCATTCTTGAGGTCACTGTCCCTGCGCCGCCGGCCGGCGTGCTCATCCGCTGCGAGCGCATCGCCCGCACACCGATGGATCGGGCGATCTTGATCGTGATAGCCATGTCCCGCATTAATCGCAACGTAATCGAGGAAGTCCGGATCACTTTTGCGGGGAGTGGCATGTTGCCCGCGAGGCTCCCTGAACTGGAGGCTCGGCTTGTGGGCACCTCTGCGAATGCAGACCTCGTCTTTTCAGCCGTAAGCGAAGCAGCCGAAACGATCGCAATGCCCGACGATCATTTGGCGAGTCAAGCATACAGGCGGGCGATGCTTTGCGTGCTGACCCGCCGCTCTGTTCTTGGGATTTAGGAATGGGCCGGCACCGGGTATTCCGCCGCTGGAGTCTATTTCGATGTTGATAGCGCTGACGTTAAACGGGGAATCCAGGAACTTCGAGGCAAGGCCCGACGAATCGTTGCTACGGGCTCTGCGCCGGAACGGATTCTTTGGCGTCAAGCATGGATGCGAATCGGGCGAGTGCGGCGCGTGCGCCGTGCTGCTGGACGGCAGGCCCGTGGCGAGCTGCTTGGTGCCGGCCTCGCAGGTCCACGGCCACAGCGTGACCACCATCGAAAGCATCGGGAAAAGAGCGAACCTGCATCCAATCCAGCAGGCATTCGCGGAGACGGGCGCGATTCAATGCGGCTACTGCACTCCCGCGATGGTGCTGGCAGCCCAGGCGCTTCTTGATGTGAACGGTTCGCCGACAGAGGACGAGGTTCGTGAGGTGTTGAGCGGCGTGCTTTGCCGCTGCACCGGGTACGTCAAGCCGGTGCAGGCCGTCATGCTGGCCGCCGCGCGGATGCGAGGGGAAAACCCCACACCACCGCCCCCCTGCTTCAAAAAACTTGAACCATCCTGCGAGGAGTTCTCCGGAACAAGTCCTCAGCCGGAATTTGATGAACCGGCGGCTGGAGGAGGATTCGGAACCGCCGTTCAGACCAGGGTTGTTCCCGGCGTAAAGAGCTCGTCCGCAGAATGGCGCGTGGTCGGCAAGCCGGAAATCAAGGTGGACGCCATCAAGCTCGCCCTGGGCAAGCCCGCCTTTGCCGACGACCTGGAAATGCGCGGCATGCTTCATGCCAAGATCCTCCACTCGCCTCTCGCCCACGCACGGATCAAGCGCATTGACGCCTCCAAGGCCCGCGCGCTTCCGGGCGTACACGCGGTACTGACTTACGAGGATTTGCCCCGCGTCGTGTTCTCGACGGCCGGGCAATCGGATCCCATACCCGGACCCCAGGACACATTCAGCCTGGACAAAAAGGTCCGGCACGTCGGCGATCGTGTCGCCTTCGTCGCCGCGGAAACACCGGAGATCGCCGAAGAGGCTTTGGAGTTGATCGAGGTGGAATATGAGTCTCTTCCAGCAATTCTGGATCCTCGGGACTCCATGAAGGATGGCGCTCCCGTAATACACGATGAGCCTGAATATCGTCCCTTCGCACATTCTGATCCGAAGAAGAATCTGGCGGCCACGATCCGAATCGACATCGGCGACGTTGAGAAGGGATTTGCGGAATCTGACTACATTATTGAAGACGAATATGTCGTCCCGAAGGTGCAGCAGGCCAGCATCGAGCCTCACGTCACCGTCACCTGGTGGGACGAGAATGACCGACTGGTCATTCACACCTCCACTCAGGTCCCTTTTCATATCAGGAGAATGCTGGCGCCTGTGGTGGGCCTGCAGCCAAAGCAGATCCGCGTCATAAAGCCGCGCATCGGGGGAGGATTCGGGGGAAAGCAGGAGATCCTGATCGAGGACGCCGCGGCGCATTTGACCATTGCCACGGGACGTCCTGTGCGGCTGGAGTACACGCGCGAGGAGGAATTCATCGCCGCCCGCTCGCGTCATCCCATGCGCGTACGCCTGAAGACGGGCGTAAAGCGTGACGGGACGATTGTCGCCAATTCCATGCACGTGCTCTCCGACACCGGCGCATACGGGAATCACGCCCTGACCGTCGCCGGCAACACGGGGCACAAACCCATGGCGCTGTATCCGGGGAATCCGAATGCTCCTAACATCCGCTTCCATGCCGACGTGGTGTACACGAACACCGTCCCTGCCGGGGCTTACAGGGGCTACGGCGTGCCCCAAGGGTATTTTCCTCTCGAGGTGCACATGGAGCGGATTGCGCGGCAACTCGGCCTCGACCCGGTAGAGTTTCGACTGAAAAACGCCTTGGATGCCGGAGACGAGCATCCATTCAGCAGGGTGTGGAGCGAAGGGCGGGAGCCGAGGCCCGAAATTGTGCACACCTGCGGCCTGCGTGAATGCGTGGCGATCGGCATGAGAAGGACAGACTGGCACAACAAGTTCAGAAACGAAGAGTGGCATCGGATACCCGGCAAACCGTGGCTGCGGCGCGGCATAGGCATAGCAACGGTCATGCAGGGAACGGCAATTCCGTACCTCGACATGGGGGCCGCCAGCATCAAGATGAACGATGACGGTTCCTTCAACCTGCTCTGTGGAGCCACCGACCTCGGGACCGGGTCGGACACGGTGCTCGCTCAAATGGCCGCCGAAATCCTCGGCTGTCCGCTCGATGACATCCTGGCTTATTCCAGCGATACGGATTTTACTCCATTCGACAAAGGAGCCTACGCCTCGAGCACCACCTACATCTCGGGTTACGCGGTGGTCAAAGCCGCCGAAATGGCGGCGGAGCAGATCAAGCAGGTTGCCGCGCGGTTGATCAATCGAATGCAAGGCCCGGAGGTGGTCGCGCACGAGATCGAGCTCCATGACCGCCGCGCCTGGGCTCCGGACGGCCGTTCGACCTCCCTGGCAGATATCGCGCTCAACTCGCTCCATCATGAAGAGCAGCACCAGATCATGGGTACGGGCTCTTATGTCTCGCCCGAATCGCCGCCGCCATTCGCGGCGCAGTTTGCGGAAGTGCTCGTGGATCAGGAGACGGGCCAAGTCACCGTTGAGCGGCTGGTGATGGTGGTCGATTCCGGACGGATTGTGAATCCAGTTACCGCGTCGGGACAGGTTGAAGGGGGGATGACACAGGCGCTCGGTTATGCGTTGTGCGAGGAAATGACCCATGACTCCCTGGGGCGTCTGCTCCAGCGGAACTTCTCCGATTACCACATTTTTGCGGCGAACGAGATGCCGGCTCTGGAGGTCGCCTTCGTCGAGACCGACGAGCCGTCCCATCCTTTCGGCGTGAAAGCCGTAGCCGAAATCCCCATGGACGGCGTCGCGCCTGCCGTCGTCAATGCCATCGGCGACGCGACCGGCGCCTGGCTCACGGAGATCCCGGCCACACCTGAGCGCGTCTGGAAAGCTCTTGGCGGCAACAAGAGCTGATCCGATTCGGCGCGAGCTTTTCCAGCAGTTGCAGGGGGGAAGCGGATATCGCACGCTGCCCGGATCGTCTGTCGTCCACGCGGCCGATTTTGCCGGCTCCAAGACTGACTTCCACCCGCAATCGCACCCGTTGGCAACTGCGGATTGGGGTCCGCATCGAATGGCGCTTAGATAAGGGTTTCAATTGGGACCCTGAAAGGGTCCAGCAGCAAAGCCCAGGGCTCACGCCCTGGGCTTTGCTGCCCCGCCCCTTCAGGGCTTAATCACTTGATTTAGCGGAACTAACGGGTGATTGGGGGCACTCTTAACTAAGCGCCATTCGGGTCCACATCGGATCCGCGTTTGTCAGCGTTTTTCCGAGTCCATATATCCTCTGATCCCCTATCGATTCCGTCGAGGACTGCCGATCTTCAGCAGCACTGCGCCGTGGACCGGGACGCTCGTCTCAAAGGCATCCCTGAAATTGCCGAGCTCCTTCTGTTGCCATAAATCACGGACTGGCTGTCGGCCGCTCAGTTTCAGTTCAGCCCAGGTTACTCTTATTGTTGCGGTGGCATTGCCGCGATTGAACAAACCGACAGCCATAGTCCGATCAAACAGAGGTCTGGCCCAGACCTCGGCTGTGCCCTCCTGTTTGACACGGCCTGCCTGGCGGCCCAATGGATCCTGGTTGATGTCGAGCACTTCGTCGTTGGTAAGGAGAGCCAGAGTGAAATCATCCATGCTCGTCATATCGCACCCGATCAGGAGCGGCGCCGCCAGCAGCGACCAAAGCGTGATGTGAGTGACCTGTTCGTGCGGTTTGAGCCTGGACGAGTGCAACGACGGGCCCCAACCGACTTTGCCCACTACCAGCATGTCAGGATCGTTCCAGTGTCCCGGCCCTGCGTAGGATTCGTGGCCTGCCTGGCCGAAACCAATGCCGGACATGCTGCGCCAATTGTCGGTGATGTCTCCCGTCGTCCGCCAGCAGTTGCCGGCCACCTGGGCGCCCCACTCCCAGACATTGCCCATGCCGTACTGACAGAGGCTGAAGAGAATATCGCGCCCGCTGCTGTCCAAGGCGGTGCGCATCCTCTGGTAAGGCAGCATGAGGGCCTCCCGATCAGGCTTCGGGGCAATGCTGCTATAGGAGCACCAGTCATACTTGAGGTAATCCACGCCCCACTTCGCATACGTGGCGGCGTCCTGCTGTTCGTGCTGCCAGCTTGCTTCGTAGCCCGCGCAGGTTTTGGGGCCGGGCGACGAATATATGCCCAGTTTGAGTCCCCTGGCATGCACGTAATCCGCCAGAGCCTTCATGTCGGGAAATTTCTCGTTCGTCTGGATCTGGCCGGCCGCATCCCGCTTGCCTTCCCAGCAGTCATCGATGTTGATGTACTGGAAACCGTGGGCGGCCAGGCCGCTCTTTACCATGGCGTCGGCTGCCGCGCGCACCTTGTCGTCGCTCACGGCGCAGGCCCAGCAGTTCCACGAATTCCAG
>JBEKYG010000226.1:0-7481 GCA_049511215.1 Acidobacteriota bacterium
CACCTCACCAAACCGACGCCGGATCACGTTTCGGTCATAGGGCCAAAGTTCATCGGCAAAACGGTTCTGCTCCAACACCTGGCGGAACATTTCAGACCCGGCCATGCTCCTTATAAGACATCATTTTATTGGGACATGCGTCACTTGACGCCGGATTCGGACCGAGCCTTCAAGCAGCGGCTGGCGGTGGAGTTGAAAGGAGCCCTGCAGCAGGTCCTACCGGATCTTGCCGCTGAACTTGATCCTCAGTCTGATGAAATCGCCCAAACGATTCAAACGGCCTTGGATATCCTGCAAGATGATGATCTGCGCATTCTGGGTGTTATGGATGGGTTTGACCGGGTCCTGGCAACCGCTTCCTTGACTCGTAATCTATGGGATTACATGTTGGATCTGGCGCGCAGAAGCAGCTTGCGTCTGGTGACCGGCAGCCAGAGGCGGCTCCAGGATCTTTGTAAGACGCCGGAGTCGAGGACCTCAGACTTTTGGGAGATCTTCTACGATACACCGCTGCGAGTCGGCCCCTTCATCGAATCTGACTGGGAGGATCTACTGGCGCCTTTCGGCGAGCGTGGGATCACGCTGGACAGCAGCGCTCGCAAAGAGTTGATTAACTGGAGCGGCAGTGTGCCGGTATTGTTTGCGGCGGTTGCATCGCGGCTGTGTGAAACCTATCGCGCTGATTTAGAAATTTCAAAGAGCGAGGTGGATCGTGTCGCCGAGCAACTGGCGGACGAGCAGAGCAGTATCACAGAGGGCCTCTGGCAAGACTGCCCTGCCGACATCCAGGGCGACCTTGCCGATCTGGCGGATCGCGACATTCCACTTTCTGAAATTCCAGAACGCAGAAGGCGAGGAATGGAAGAGCGCGGCCTTGTGGCCGCCTCCGGCAACCAACTCCGGTTTTCGTGCCGCTTGATGCAATACTATGCTCGCAGACGGGGCGAGGGCGTGGCCAATATGTGCAGGTTGTTCGGTAGCCCCGAGCGCTACGACGAAAACATCAGAGCCCTGCTCGAGCTGCGCTTCGCACAAATCAAAGATGCGGATGCGGACTTGGCCGGCTATGTGGAGAAGGCGATCCGTGACCTCAAACCGGAGCCTTGTCATTCGATCGTGTGGACGAGAAATATCGCCGAGCGGGCGCTGAAAATGATTTGGGAGGCCGAGTTGCCCGACGGCTCGATTCCGATGGCGTGGATCGAGGAGTGGATTAAGGCTGAAGTAAGGGGAAGCTGGATGGAGGATCGAAAAGTGCCGAGACACAGCGGCACTCAGTGCGGTCTCCTACGCGTGATGACAGGCACGCAGAATTCAAAGCCCGTGGCTCGCTACGTCACCAAGGCCACCGCCATCCTCTTGGACCATGTGCAATCGGTGGGCGATCTCGGCCAGCATCCGGAGTGTTCTATTTCCCTCCAATTCGCGGCCTCTGTCTGCCTCGCGGAGATAGCGCTACTGGAGAGTTTGACCGAGAATTTAAAAGAGCACCGAGATTTTGAATAGTCGCTTGCCCAAGGTCAATCACACGCATTGATCCAATGGGCGCAGATGGAACAGGGAACAATGATTTATCTGCAGGCAATAACGCCGGATCTTTTGAGGGAAGCGGTTCCAGGGGTGTTACTCGAGGAAGCGCGTAAGATTGTGGGCGCGATCCACCGCCTCGACGGCTTGCCTCTGTCCATTCCGATGGTACGCCGTTCGAGCCTGGAAGCAGTGCGCTCGTCAGGAATCATTCCCCGACTTACAGTTCGCTCCAGGACCGCAAGCTCTGTCGACCCATTTGTGAAATATGCGCTCATGACCGCGGATGGACACATTGTGGAGACGGTTCGCATTCCGCTCGAGCGCAAGGGAAGATTTTCCGTATGCGTGAGTTCGCAGGCCGGGTGTGGGCTGGGGTGCACCTTTTGCGCTACCGGTAAAATGGGCTTGCGCCGCAACCTGGAAGCGTGGGAAATGGTCGAGCAGGTCCGCACCGTCCGGCACGGCTTGGACAGGGCGCAACGCCAGCGTGTGCATGGTATCGTGTTTCAAGGCATGGGGGAGCCGCTGGCAAATGTCGAAAACGTGATTCGTGCCATTCATGTGCTCTGCGAGCCAAGCGCGCAAGCAATCGACGGCCGAACGATCACCGTCTGCACTGCCGGGTTGCCGTGCGGCATTCGACGCCTGGCCGGCGAGATCCCCAAGATCAGGCTGGGCATCTCAATCGGAAGCGCCCGTCCGGAGGTCCGGCGGGCCCTGATGCCGATCGATCGGATTTACTCCCTGGAGATGGTGCTTGCCGCCGCCGCCGAGCATGCTCGCATCACTGGCCTGGCCCCGATGTGGGCGATAACGCCGCTGGCCGGCGTGAATGATACCGAGGAAGATGCGCATGCGTTGGTTGAGTGCGCCCGGAATTTCCAGCTCAGAACCGGGCTGCGTCCCCAGATACGTATCATTCCATATAATCCAGTCGATACCCCGGATTTGGACAGGTACCGACGGTCGGACGATGAAAGGGAATCGGCCTTTCAACGAATCATGCGCACCGAGGGATTCAGTGCGCACAGACGCTATAGCGGCGGCGCTGACGTCCACGCCGCCTGCGGACAACTCGCGGGGTCGTATCCATAAAGTTTTAAAAATCGGAGTTTTTTGAATTTTGTGGATACGACCCCGCCTATAACTCCACCTCACTTGGACTTTGACCTGGACCGCGACTTGGACTTGGACTGGTCCAAGTCCAAGTCTAAGTCCAAGTCCACGTGGTGGAAATGGCTTGAGTTAGCGCTTAGACCCTTGACCCCTAAAGTTTGCGAACGAAGCGAGCTAAGTCCACCTATGGATATGACGTTGAAACCTTGGCTTCATGAGGAACGGGAACTAGTTGCCGACATGAGGATATTTCAGGTCCATCGGCTGCGTGCCCAGTCGCCGCGCACCGGACAATACTGCAGCATCAGCTTGCTGGAGGCGGGTGATTGGGTCAATGTCGTTGCCCTGACTCCGGAAGAGGATGTGGTGCTGGTTCGTCAGTTTCGACACGGTACCGGCGCTTTCACATTGGAAATTCCCGGAGGGATGATCGACAAGGGTGAGACGCCGGCTCAGGCCGCGATCCGTGAACTCCGTGAGGAGTCGGGATATGTCGGCGATGGGCCGGTGCTGCTCGGCGTGGTAACCCCGAATCCAGCATTTCTCAACAACCACTGCCACACCTATCTCCTCCAGAACTGCCGTAGGGTTGGGGAGCTTCAATTGGATCGCGGGGAGGATTTGGAGGTCTTGACCCGCCCTCTGCACGAGATTCCAAGGATCATTGCCTCCGGCGCCATCGATCATGCCCTCGTGATCTGCGCCTTCTGGTGGCTGACCCAAAGACTGCAAACAAAAAGCAGCCACGAAGAACACGAATGACACGAATCAGTTCTGGGCAAACGCGGGGCACGCGCTTTCGCCATTCCGTTCGTTCTTTTTGGGAATTCCGGCTCCCTTTTCGTGTGGTTCGTGTTATTCGTGGCTGAGTTTTCCCTAGTGTTTGAATTGCAGGCAGAGCCAGGTTTTTCTCGACCTGACAAGCCGCCGCAGGTAAGATATAGGATTTGCACCAAAGGAAAGACACTATCGGGAACCCGCCATGATGCCTAGTGAAAATACCGAGCCTAAAGCCAAGTCCTCCCGCCTTGCCCTCAAAGTTGTCCTGATTTTGGTTTTGTGCGCCGCACTGGCCGGTGCCTATTATGCATGGCATTACTTTGCAGACCAGGAATCGACCGACGACGCCCAAATCGACGGCCATATCGTGCCGATCGCATCGCGCGTGGGGGGCACGGTGCTGGAAGTGAAGGTCGACGACAACCAGTACGTCGAGGCCGGGACGCTCTTGATTAAGATCGATCCCAAGGACTATCAGGTGGCGCTCGCGCGCGAGGAAGCCAACCTTGCCGATGCCAAGGCATCATTGCTGGCAGCGCGCTCGGGTGTTCCCATTACCTCGACCACCACGCAAAGCCAAGTCTCGAACGCCTCGGCAAACCTGGCTCGGGTGCGTGACGGCGCGACGGCAGCGAGCGGGGAAGTGCAAGCGGCGCGCGCACACCTCACCACGGCCCAGGCACGGATGCGCGAGGCAACTGCCAACCGTGTGCGCCTGACACAAGACCTCGACCGCATGAAGAAATTGATCGCCAAGGATGAAGTATCGCAACAACAATACGACACCGCGGTTGCATTGGAAGAGGGCGCCCGCGCCAGCGAAGATGCTGCGAGATCCGCAATCTCGGAGGCGGAGCAGGCGGTGGCCGTGGCTGGGAGCCGTCTGGCACAGGCCAACCAGATGGTCGAGCAGGCTCAGGCGGATGTGCGGTCGGCCGGAACCGGGCCGGAACAGGTGGCGGTCATACAAGCGAGAGCGTTGGCGGCCGAAGCCAAAGTGAAGCTCGCCGAAAGCGCGGTTGAGCAAGCGCGCCTCAATCTGGAATATACGACGATCAGAAGCGCCACGACCGGCGTGGTCAGCAAAAAGAACGTCGAGCCCGGACAGGTTGTGCAGTCCGGCCAACCGCTGCTGGCCTTGGTTCCCCTCGAGGATATCTGGGTAACCGCCAACTTTAAAGAGACGCAATTGCATGCCATGCGCCCTGGTCAGCCGGCCAGAATTACGGTCGACGCCTACGGACGCCAGTTTGCAGGCCACGTGGACAGCATCGCCGCCGCCACCGGCGCGCGATTCAGCCTGCTGCCCCCCGAGAACGCAACCGGAAACTATGTGAAAGTCGTCCAGCGCATCCCGGTAAAAATCATCTTTGAGAAGGGGCAGGACCCGGAGCACCTGCTACGACCCGGCATGTCGGTCGTCCCCACCGTGTTCACGAAATCACCATAGCCCCAATGCTGTTAACGTAAACGATACCCTAAAAAGACAGCCACGAATGCCATGGTGTGGCATACCAGCAATCAAAAGCAAAAACTTAACGCAGAGGCCACAAGAGATCAATGCGGAGGTCGCAGAGCTCGGATGCAAAAATATACCGAAACAAGATTTTCTCTGTGGCCTCTGCATCAGCCTCTGTGGTCTCTGCGTTAAGCTTTTGACTTTCGTGCCTAACTGCACAAATTCACGATTGCCAACGTTCGCTGGGTCTCTTATGATGGCGCGATATCAGTTGGAGTACGTTCGTTAATTATTTAGCAGCCATGGCGCCTCGCGAGAACTTCCTGGCTGAGCTTTAACGAGTGACAACGAGAAGGCGGCAAATATTATGACAACTCTAGGCATCATCGTCGGAAATCGCGGATTCTTTCCCGACCGCCTCTGCGATTCGGGGCGTGGGGAAATCCTGCAGACTCTCAAGAAATCCGGTATCGGCGCGGTCATTCTGCCGAAGGCGGCGACCAAGTTCGGTTCAGTGGAATCGATGGCCGATGCGCAAGAGTGCGCGGACTTATTCAAGCGGCACACCGACAAGATCGACGGCATCCTGGTTACGCTCCCCAATTTCGGCGATGAGCGGGGTGTTGCTAACACGATTCGCTGGTCGGGACTGAACGTCCCTGTGCTGGTGCACGCATTTAATGACGATTCGCAGAACATGACGATTCAGCATCGTCGCGACAGCTTCTGCGGCAAGATGTCGGTGTGCAACAACCTCAGGCAGTACGGCATCCCATATACGCTCACTCGGCTGCATACCGTCAACCCGGACCACCCGAGCTTCTCGCAGGACCTGGCCGATTTCGCCGTTACCTGCCGGGTGGTCAAGGGGCTGCGAAATCTTCGCATCGGCGCTCTCGGCGCACGGCCAACGGCCTTCAACACGGTCCGTTACAGCGAGAAGCTGCTGGAGCAATCCGGCATCAGCGTAGAGACTCTCGATCTGTTTGAGCTCTTCAGTTGGGTCGGCAGGATGCAGGACAACGACGCTCCGGTGCGGGCCAAACTGAAGAAAATCCACCAGTATGTAGGCGCCCAGAACGTACCGCCGGCCGCGCTGCTTAAAATGGCCAAGTTCGGCGTGGCCGTGGATGACTGGATGCAACACACCCGCCTGGGCGCGACCGCGATCCAGTGCTGGACGGCGATGGAGGAGTTCTTCGGCGTGGTTCCGTGCACCCTGATGAGCATGATGAGCAACACGCTCATGTGCAGCGCCTGCGAGACGGACATCATGGGCGCCGTGGCCATGGTTGCCATGGCCCAGGGGAGCGGCAAGCCCAGCGCACTTGTGGATTGGAACAACAATTATGGAGAAGATCCGGACAAAGGCGTGATTTTCCACTGCAGCAACTTGCCCAAGGACATTTTCGTCAACATCGGCGAAAAAAAACCGGTGATGGACTTCCAGGCAATCATAGCCGGCACGGTAGGCAAGGAGAACACCTTCGGCACCGTTGTCGGGCGAGTCAAAGCTTCGCCCTTCACATATCTGCGGGTCGGTACAGACGATGGAGCGGGCAGAATTCGCGCCTACATCGGCCAGGGCGAAGTGACGGATGATCCGCTCGAAACGTTCGGCGGTTACGGCGTCGTGCGCATTCCGAAATTCCAGAAGCTCCTTGCCCACATCTGCGAGAACGGCTTCGAACACCACGTCGCGGTCAATCCAACGAGCATCGCCGCGGGCGTGAAGGAAGCGCTGAGCAAATATCTGGGCTGGGAAGTCTACTGCCACGAATAATGAGGCTGAAGTCTGAGGTCTGAAGTCTGACAGCTCGGCGCGACCGGCGCAAAATAGTCCGTTATGCGCCGCGCAACGAGAATTTTGTTCTCGTTAGAAGCCAGGATCCGGAAGCAAGAAGCCGGAATCTCCGCGTTGTGCGCAAGCACTGCGCCGATCCCTTCTGGCTTCCGGCTTCCATATCCCGCCGTTTTTTAGCGGGATATCAAGGGCGAAGCCCTTGCCTGGTTAGGAACAACTTTGGTTGTGGCCGCCGGCCACGCCAAGTATCTCGGGGTTCTGTTTTATGGCGCATGAACCTTATCCCGCACACATGCTTGCAGCGCGCCTGCATGGGCCATCGGATTTGAGGCTCGAGGAGGTGCCGCATCCCGGGCCACCGGGCCGCGGCCAGGTGCTGCTTCGTGTCCGGGTTACAGGTTTGTGCGGCAGTGATCTGCATTCCTACCTTGACGCGCGCATCGGTGATTCCAGGATTGGGGGTCCGTTCATAATCGGCCACGAGTTCTCGGGCGTGGTTGAGGAGCCCGGGTCGGATGCACTGGACGGAAACTCGACGCCTCTTACTGCCGGCGCCCGGGTTGCGGTGGACCCGGCGCAGCCCTGCGGACGGTGCTCGCTCTGTGCCCAGGGGCATCCCAATCTTTGCAGCCGGCTCCGCTTCTGCGGCAACTATCCGGATGGGGGCAGTTTGTGCGAGTGGTTGCACATGCCGGCGCGCAGCTGTTTCCCGGTGCCGGAGGCGATGAATGACGTGACTGCGGCGCTGCTGGAGCCGCTCGGGGTAGCCATCCACGCGGTCGACCTTGCGCG
>JBEKYG010000227.1:0-7477 GCA_049511215.1 Acidobacteriota bacterium
GCGGTTCGATCCTAACAGGTAGATGCGGTTTTTGTCTTTCGGGTCGATCCGAATCTGGCTGTAGTAGCTCGGCCGTGGGTTGGTCCCGGTGAGCCGTTCCCAGCTCTCACCTCCGTCCGTAGTGCGATAGACGCCGCCTTCGCCGCCAGCCGCGGCTGCGGCTTCACCCTCTCCCGCCGCCGCTGCTCCTGCTCCGGCCGCTCTCCCGCCGCCGCCCGCTGCTCCACGTCCTCCGCCTCCGCCGGCCGCGCCGCGCCCGCCGCCGGCTTCGATGGTCGCATACACGATCCGGCTGTCTCCCAAGAAGAGATCCAGCCCGATGCGTCCTTTGTCACCCTGCGGCAGTCCTTTCGTCAGCTTCGTCCAGGTCGCGCCCCCGTCAGGCGATCGATAAATCCCACTCCCAGGACCGCCCCCGTTGAATCCCCACGCCTTGCGCTGGCGCTGGTACGTCGATGCGAAAAGCACCTGAGGATTCTTAGGATCCATCAGGATGTCGTTGGCGCCGGTGTTTTCATCGACGTATAACACCTTCGTCCAGGTCTGGCCACCGTTGACCGTCTTGAAGACGCCACGGTCGGGATTAGAACCCCAGAGATGTCCGATTGCGGCTACAAATACGACATCGGGATTGGCCGGATCGATGATGATCCGCCCGATATGTCTCGTCTCCTTCAACCCCATGTTTTTCCAGGTGCGGCCGCCATCACTTGACTTATAGACGCCATCGCCCCATGACGAGCTTTGTCGATTGTTCGCCTCACCCGTGCCGACCCAGACAATGCTTGGATTGCCCGGCGCGACCGCGACGTCACCGATGGACATCATAGCGTCGACTTTGTCGAAGATCGGCGTCCACGATGTGCCTCCGTTGGTGCTCTTGAAGACGCCGCCGCTCGCAGTCCCGACATAGATTGCATCGGGCGCTCCGGGTACTCGAGCAACGGCAAAATCGTCGATGCGCCCTCCGGTGTTCACCGGCCCGATGCTCCTCCATTGGAGCGGAGCCACGAGCGCGGGGTCGAGCCGTGAAGCCTCCTGGGCCGACAAGATGGTGGTGAGCACTACGGCGAGCAACCCAGTCATGGAACGCATGGCAAATCCTCCTGGCGAAGCGATAGTTTGGATGATCGGCGCCAAGTATACGTTGGCTCCCCCACCATCACAACTGCGATTCAGACTCTTTGCCTGCTTTTCGTTCGTTTCCCGTCTCTGGCTGGATAGCCGTCCGCTGAGAGAGCGGCGTTTGGATGTTTCTCGCGGGCGGAATAGCCCGATATGCGCCGCGCAAAGAGAGCTTTGTTCTCGACAGAAGCCAGGAGCCGGAAGCAGGAAGCCAGAATCTCCGTGTCGAGCTCAAAGCAGCAGCCGAGCGCAAGCACTGCGCTGATCCCTTCTGGCTTCTGGCTCCTGGCTTCCATATCCCGCCGCTCTTTGGCGGGATATCAAGGGCGAAGCCCTTGCTTAATTCGGGATGTCCGAAAGAGGAACGACGACATGTCGGATCCGCTGCCGTTTCCACGTGTAGGTGAGATGCAGTTCGCCGTCTCTTGCTTGAATGATGGCGGGATACGAGTATTCGCCAGGCTGATCCTCCAGCGTGTAGAACATCTGGAAGTGCTCTCCATCTTTGCTGGCGGCGAGATTCAGAGGCGTGCGCTCCCGGTCGGAGTGGTTATAGACCAGGACGATACGTCCATCCCTGAGGGCCACTGCATCGATGCCGGAGTTTGGATTGGGCAGATCCATGGGCCGAGCCTGTGTCCAGGTCACGCCGCCGTCGACAGAATCGGCAACGCAGACTTTGCCAATACCGGCCGTAGAGCGCGCGTAGAATCGCAGCCGCTTGCCGCCCAATGAGACTATCGACGGTTGGATGATCCCATCCGGGGCAGCATCACCCCGATCGTCTTTACGCGCAACCTCGCGTGGGACAGTGATCGGGCCGGATTTCTCCCAGGTCTTGCCACCATCGCTGCTCCGTTCAATCCAGCAAGCCCATGATTGATAGCTCTCAACAGAAGTCCCACTGACAATGGTCCCGTCAGGCATGATGAGCGGCTTGGCCCGGATGGGCCCGTAAAGGCCCGCAGGCAGATGCTCCACGGCCGACCAATTCCGTCCGTCGTCGTTGCTCCAGCGCCGGGCCGCCGACCAGCTGGTTGGGCCCGGACCAAACTTGAAGTAAAGCCACAGGCGTTCATCTTTCGTGAAGAACAAAACCGGGTTGTAGGCTGCAATTTCGGGCTCGCGCGCGAGTTCATAAGGTGTGGACCACCGATCGCCCACATGGCGTGCAGCCCAGATAGCCACGTCGGGTCTGCTTTCAGCCGAACCGCCAAACCATGCCGCCAGAAGGTCCCCATTGCGGAGTTCTGCGATGGTGGAAGCATGACAGGATGCAAACGGCGCCGAATCGAAAATGAACTCGCTCTGTATTTCCTTCTTCATCCGTTGGGACCCGAGCTGGTTATCGACTTCGACGGTGCGTACCGGCACGGCTTTCGCATCTGCATCAATCTCCGGCATTGTGGGGATCGTAGCTTGCCGGGGCGCCCTTACAACCGCCCCCGATCCAAAGCCTATGAGACAGCCGGCCAAAAGCGGGACGGCAAGAATCGGCATCATCCACACCCTGCGCGGACTCATCATCTCATACCTCACTCGTAATCGTAACTGCTCAGGTTGTTTGGACTGTAGTCTGTTTCTTCTCGGGGTCGGAATCGAAATCGGAATCGCTATCGAAAGTGATCGGTTTTCTTTCGATTCCGATACCGACCCCGACCCCAATCTCCATCACGGTTTTTCCGGCAATCACCTGAGTAGTTGCTCGTAATCATTGATCTTATTCTCTCAGAGAGCCTTGAGGGAATCGGAATTGTAGAAAAATGGTATACTTCGTGCGGAGTTTGGGTACTTGCCGCATCGCGTGGCCGGACTCTCTAATCGACAAACCCTCGAGAGCAAAGGAGAATGATCAATGCGTTTGATGGCCAAAGGTTCTATTACGGTTTTAGTACTGCTTTGTGCCGTGGCGTTGGGACTGGCTTTTCAACAGGCCGGCGCGGAAGCGAACAAGGAGAAGCTCATGAAACCTGCCGCACTAACAGAAAAGGCGCCGGACGTTTATAAAGCGGTATTCCAAACGACGAAAGGCACCTTTGTGATCGAAGTTACCCGCGCCTGGGCGCCGCTCGGCGCGGACCGTTTCTACAATCTGGTCAAGAACGGCTACTATAACGATTGCCGCTTTTTCCGGGTTCTCAGCGGCTTCATGGCGCAATTCGGGATCAACGGCGATCCCAAACTCAACGCTGTTTGGAGTCAGGCACGTATCAAGCATGATCCGGTCAAACAGTCGAACAAGCGCGGGTACGTCACCTATGCGATGGGCGGACCGGACACGCGCACGACCCAGATTTTTATCAACTACGCCGACCGCAACACCCGGCTTGACTCAGGCGGCTTCGCGCCGTTTGGCCAGGTTGTTGAGGGCATGGAAGTCGTGGATTCCCTCTATGCCGAATACGGCGAGGGCCCACCCGATGGAACCGGGCCGAACCAAGGTCTGATCCAAACGCAAGGCAATGCCTATCTGAACAAGAATTTCCCGAAGCTCGACTATGTAAAGTCCGCTACCATCTCTGTGAAGTGAGATCATTTCCTTGCGGAAGTAGAACGGAGTGATTCGCGGCACGGGCATCTCGCCCATCTTTGCATTCAAAGCAAGATGCCCGTGCCACAGATCCATGCAGCGTTCGTCTTGGGATTCCCCGCCGCTTACGCCAGTCCGCACCCTGCCTTTATCGCTGCCACATATTTCATAGAATTCATATTTCTGATGAATAATTCTTGACAAGCGGCGAATCGTATGGTATGGAAGTTGATAACCTGGTGGGAAAATGTGGGAAATAGGGGTAATCAGTGCCAGAGAATGCCACCAAAATCACCGAGTAGTGGAAATGCACGTGCCCACGGAATGGACATCGAATCTCAATGAGGAACAGATCCCGTACGGAGGCGGGGGAGCGTCCTCAATTTTTGCAGAGGATGCATGAGGACAAGGAGAAGAATCTTGGTTGTGGACGATGAGTTTTGTGTCCGGGAGATATGTGTCCGATTTCTGCGCCTGGCAGGCTATCAAGTCCAAGCAGTCGCCTCCGGAGAGGAAGCATTGGAGGCGGTTTCTCGCCGCTCCTATGGCCTTGTGATTCTTGACCTAAGCTTGAAAGGCATGGATGGGCTGACAACCTTCAATCGCCTGAAAACGACCGCTCCGGATACGAAGGTAGTCGTCATCTCCGGTTCCGTGGCTCGATTTCAGTCTGAGTTGGAAGATGCCCGAAAGCACGGCCTTCTGGGTGTGCTCCCCAAGCCTTTCGCCTTGCAGGACTTGTCGGCGGTCGTGGAGTCTGCCTTCCACGCCCGTACGAGAGCCGCTTAGCCGCAGCTGAGTGTTCAAGACGCGGCGACGGTCCTTGTTTGCCAGGTAACTTTATGGCCGAAGGATTTCTGGATTTTCACGGCTCCTTTTATCACACGGTTGATGCCAAAGGACGGGTGAGCCTTCCTGCCAAGTTTCGCACCATGATTGGCCAGCGGGTTGTCGTCGCTTTGGGATTTGACCCCTGTGTCTGGATTCTCCCCGAATCAAGCTGGGAATCCTGGTTGAAGAAGATCCGCTCGATGTCACAGCTTGACCCAGCCGTCAGAAAGCTCACGCGCCACATGGTGGGAAACGCCCAGGAATGCGAAATCGACCGCCTCGGCAGGATTCATCTCTCTGCACCGATCCGCGCTTATGCGGGCATCGACAAAGATGTGGTGGTGATAGGTATGATCGATGCAATCGAAATCTGGGCTAAAGACCGGTTTGACCAAAGGCAGGCGACCGATCTCACGGTCCTGAACAGCATCAATCTCATGGACCCTTCCTCCAGCTCCTCCTGATGCTGAGCCACAACCTCCCCGAACATCGTCTGGATATTGAAATCGGGTACTGATCCTCCATCCTGGTCATCCTTCAGATAATTATCTGGAGAGTCCAGTTCGTTTTATCCGCCTCCGCCGGATGAGTCTCGCGTTGTGTTATGGCAGAATCGTGCTATCGTCACAGCTTGAGCCGAAAGACTGAAGGGAAAAGGGCATGACGCGCGCCGGGGACAAGCGACAAGCCGGAGCTTTTGAACGTCCAGGGAAGTTGGCTGAGCCAGCCCGTAAACCTATCGCGGCAGTTTGGATATGTTTTGTTCTGCTGATTACCATTTTTGCCGTCTACAGCCAAGTCCGAACCTTCGACTTCGTCAACTATGACGACCCGGACTATGTCACCGACAATCCGCATGTCCGCAACGGATTAACGGCCGATGGTGCTGCATGGGCCTTTACTACGACCTTCGCAGCAAACTGGTTCCCAATCACTTGGCTTTCCCACATGCTGGACGTTCAGTTCTTCGGACTCCAGAGCGGCTGGCATCACCTGATCAATGTCTTGATTCATGCCCTCAGCACAGTTCTTCTGTTCGCGCTTCTCAAACGAATGACCGGTGCACTCTGGAGCAGTGCCTTTGTGGCATTCGTGTTTGGCCTGCATCCTCTGCACGTTGAATCCGTTGCTTGGATTGCGGAAAGAAAGGACGCCCTCTGCGGATTGTTCTGGTTGTTAACGCTGTGGGCCTACGTAAAGTACATCGACCGGCCTGGCACCTTCCGATATGCTTCGATGCTTCTGATGTTCTGTTGCGGCCTGATGTCGAAACCGATGATCATTACGCTGCCTCTTGTAGCGCTACTCCTGGACGTGTGGCCGCTGAGGCGCTTTCAGGCTCGTGCACTCCGCGCCATTTTGGAAAAACTGCCTCTTCTCAGCCTGGCGGTCGCTGTCTCATTCGTGGCATATCTCGTTCAAAAGCACGGCGGCGCCATCTCATCTCTCGATGAACTCCCATTAACGCTGCGATTACAGAATGCTTTGATTTCTTATTTGGCCTACATCGCAAAGTTCTTCTGGCCAACGAATCTGGCGATGTTTTACCCATATCCCGCCGAATTGACCATGTGGAAGGCAGTGGCAGCGGGCTTAGCGCTCGCCGGTATCACCGCGGTCGTGCTCTTTTCGATTTCCCGCCGCCCATATCTCGCCGTCGGATGGCTCTGGTACTTGATCACCCTTGCTCCCGTCATCGGCATTGTCCAGATTGGACTTCAGTCTCGAGCGGATCGCTACACTTACGTCCCCATGATCGGAATATCTATCATGCTGGCGTGGGGACTCCCCGACGCGCTCCAAAGACTCGCATACCAAGAGCACGTTGTCGGAGCCCTCGCCGCAATCGCATGCTCGGGCTGGCTGATAGTTACCTGGTTCGATATTCAGCATTGGCGGAACAGCATCAGCCTGTCTCAGCACGCGCTCCAGGTGACCAATGGCAACTACATCGCCTATAACAATCTGGGGGTTGCTTTGCGTCGTCAAGGCGGCATCAGCTCAGCGATCGCGAACTTCCAGGAAGCACTAAAAATCAAGCCGCGGAACGGCGATGCTGAGAACAACCTCGGGGAAGCTCTCCTGGCGCAAGGAAAAGTCGACGAGGCGACTGCTCACATTCTGGAGGCTCTTCGACTGCAGCCCAATTCGCCTGAAGCGCACATAAACCTGGGGGCGGCCCTCTGCAAGCGCGGTCGATTTGAAGACGCTGAGACGCAGTACAGGCTTGCCCTGCGATACCAGCCGGCCAGTGCTGAAGCACATTGTGGGCTAGGCGTCGCTCTCATTGAAAAGGGCCAGTTTCAAAAAGCTCTGCCGGAATTGTGGCAAGCGGTCAGTATCAAGCCGGAGTATGCCGATGCCCATTACAACCTCGGCAGAGTCTTGGGATTGATTGGACGTACGGACGAGGCCAAAGCCCAATTCTCTGAGACAATCCGCCTTGATCCAGGAAACGCTGAAGCGCACTACAACCTCGGAACGGCCCTCGCCGCGCAAGGCCACCTGACCGAATCCTTGGACGAATTCCAAGCCGCGATACGTATCAGACCCAGCTATCTTAACGCGCGCTTTAACCTAGGCAGTGCTCTGGCCAGTCTGGGCCGTTATGACGAAGCGATCACGCAATTCTCTGAAGTGCTCCGCCACAGGCCGGACTGGCCTGAACTCCGCCAAAACTTAGATGCGTGCCTCAATCTCCGCGCCAAATCCAAACGGGAACAACGATAGACTGACACCCTTGGATAGAGAATCCAGTCATGGGATGCGTTTTCTGCGAGCTGGCATCGACACTCCCGCGAAGCCCCGTTCGAGGAAGCCTCCGTGCGCAGCAAGGAGTACCACCTCCAACGCCGTTCTGCAAAGCTAGCCCCAATGCTGTTCGCTTAAGGAGACTTCTCGGATCGCTTTGATGATCGGAATCGGCGTCGGAATCGGTATCGGTATCGAAGTCGCTTTCGTGATATCCCATTGCGGACAAACGCTTCTATT
>JBEKYG010000228.1:0-7447 GCA_049511215.1 Acidobacteriota bacterium
GAGAACTGCCCGCAGACATTTACGGAGCGAAACTACGATCATCCGTCCATGCTGGGGGCGCTTGGCGTGTTGCCGGGGGAAGAGGTCGACACGGAAACAATGCGCCGCACCCTGATCAAAGTAATAAAGGAATGGCAATGGGAAAGAACCTGGGGATGGGACTATCCACTCACCGCCATGACCGCGGCGCGCCTGGGTGAGCCGAAGCTGGCGGTCGATGCGTTGCTCCTGCCGGCAGCCAAGAACCGGTTTGCGCCGAACGGGCATAACTGGCAGCGAGAGAACCTGCCATGCTATCTGCCCGGCAATGGAGGCCTACTCCATGCAGTAGCCATGATGGCGGCCGGTTGGCCGGGCGCCCCGCAACAGCATGCCCCAGGATTTCCATCGGATGGCTCCTGGACTGTTCGCTGGGAGAATTTGTCACTCGCCCCTTGAAAATGGGGTAATGATTCGAAAATGAAAAGCGGCATCAGGGCAACCACAAGATCTCAACGCAGAGGGTGCAGGGGGCACAGAGAAAAGCCATTCAAAAACCAGAGTTCTCTGGGGCGTTTGCCTTGATCTGTTGTTTTTTGCCTATTTGGTATCGCGCGTATTTGGCGACGTGAAGCCCTTTTTGATTTGAGGATTGATCCTTATGAAGCCCACGAATCCATTTGTGCTGGCGGCGATCTATTGCGCACTCATCTCGTCAGTTCTTTTCTCGATGCCTGGAAGTCCGCGACCACCGATGGTTTCTACCCAAAGTGCGGTCCCGCCCGGGCCTGACATTGCGGAACTTCAGAAGTTCTTCCAGAATCCGCCGGATGACAGCCGTGTCATGATGCGCTGGTGGTGGTTCGGACCGGCTGTGACCAAGACCGAGCTGGAGCGGGAGATGAGGTTGATGAAGGAGGGTGGCATCGGCGGATTCGAGGTGCAGCCTGTTTACCCTGTTGCGTTGGACGATGCAACCACGGGCATCAAAAATCTCACCTACCTCTCGGATGAATTTCTCGAGGCTCTGCGCTTCACTGCCGAGAAAGCGCACGAACTCGGCCTGCGCATGGATTTGACGCTCGGCAGCGGCTGGCCGTACGGCGGGGCGCAGGTTCCGATCCGCGATGCCGCCGGCAAGCTGCGTTTCGTGAGGGCACGGGTGCCTGACAATGCCCGGCGCTTACCTGTGCCGGATATCGGGGCGGGAGAGAAGCTGTTGGCTGTGTTTCTTGGCCGCATGCAGGGTCCATCCATTGCCGGCGATAGTATCCGGCAGCTCATGGAGATCCAAGATGGTGTGGTGGCGCTCCCTGCAGGCCTTCAGGGGCCCCATGACGTTCTGTTTTTCATCTCCAGCCGCACCGGCATGATGGTCAAACGGCCCGCCGTGGGCGCCGATGGGTTTGTTCTCAATCACTATGACCGCACTGCCGTGGAAGGATATTTGAAAAATGTCGGAGACCGCATGATGCAAGTGCTGCGCGCGCAACCCCCGCACGCCATCTTCTGCGACAGCCTGGAGGTGAACGAGAGCGACTGGACAAGCGACTTTCTGGAAGAATTCCAGAAGCGGCGGGGATACGACTTAACACCGCATCTGCCTGCGCTCGCAATCGACCTCGGGCCTGAGACCCCCGCCGTCCGCCAGGACTGGGGCAAGACGCTGACGGAATTGTTCAATCAACGATTTATGGCTCCCCTGCACGATTGGTCGCAGCGAAACCACACGCTTCTCCGGATGCAGTGCTACGGAATTCCTCCTGCTACGATCTCGAGCAATGCCCTCGCCGACCTGCCGGAAGGCGAAGGTTCCCAGTGGAAAGTGGTGCGCGCCTCGCGTTGGGCCGCCTCGGCAAGCCATCTCTTTGGACGCGACGTGACATCTTCCGAGACCTGGACGTGGCTGCACTCACCCGTGTTTCGCGCGACTCCGCTCGATATGAAGGCTGAAGCCAATCTCCACTTCCTTCAGGGCATCAACCAACTGGTAGGGCATGGCTGGCCATACACCGCGGAGGGAGTGGAGTATCCCGGATGGCGGTTCTATGCCGCCGGTGTCTTCAACGAAAAGAACCCGTGGTGGATCGTAATGCCTGACGTTACGCGCCATTTGCAGCGTGCCAGCTATGTACTCAGGCAGGGACAGCCCGCGAACGATGTTGCGTTCTACCTGCCGGTTGCGGATGCCTGGGCCAGCTTCACGCCGGGCCGCGCCAACATGATCGACACTCTGCGTGATCGTGTCGGGCCGGACGCCATTCCGGGCGTGCTCGACGCAGGCTTCAATCTTGACTTCTTCGATGACGACGCGCTCCAACGGATCGGCCGTGTCGAGAAAGGCGCGCTCGCACTGGGGCCCAATCGCTATAAGGCTGTCATCCTTCCCAACGTGGAACGGATTCCACTTCAGACTCTCCGCACACTCGATGAATATGTGCGCTCCGGAGGTGTTTTGATTGCGACGCGCCGCAAGCCTGCCATTGCCCCCGGACTTTCGGCTGCACAGACGGAAAATGCCCAGATCCGCGAAATCTCTCAAGGCCTGTTTGAAGCTCCATCGGCGCAATCGCGCTATGTGGAGGATGAAAAACATCAACTTGGCAGCACGCTCCGGGCGCTGTTAAAACCCGATGTTGAACTGTCTCCGGGTGTGCCTGAAATCGGATTCGTTCACCGCAAAACCAGGGATGCCGAAATCTACTTTCTCGCGAACAGCTCCAGCGCGCCTCAAACTGTAAAGGCAACGTTCCGAATAGCCGGCTTGCAGGCCGAATGGTGGGACTCGCTCTCCGGTCGTGTAGCGCCCGCAGCCGCCACGGCCGAGCCGGAAAGAAGAACCGCAATTTCGATCGATCTTGAACCTTACGGCTCGCGCGTTCTCGTGTTCTCTAAGAGGATGTTGCCCCAGCCGGTTGTGAATAACTTTGCTGCGGCCTCCCCGATTGACATGAGCACCGGCTGGCGGATCTCGTTCGGGCCTTCTGGGCCGGCCACCAAGATGGAGAGGTTGAATTCGTGGATTGACAATGAGGCAACACGATTCTTCTCCGGGACCGCTGTTTATGAAAAGGAGGTTGCGGTTCCGGACAACCTAGTTCAATCCGGCCTGGTGGTAAGGCTGGATTTTGGCGAAGGGCGGCCGGTGCCTGAAATTCAGAGCAAGTCGACCGGGATGCAAGCCTGGATCGATGCCCCCGTCAGAGAAGCAGCCGTCGTATACGTAAATGAACAGCGGGCCGGATCGGTGTGGTGTCCGCCATACTCAGTCGATGTAACAGGATTGCTGAAGCGCGGCGAAAACAGGTTCAGAATTCTCGTCGCCAACACGGCCATCAATTACATGGCCGGCAGAGCATTGCCCGATTACCGATTGCTCAACTTGCGCTATGGCACACGCTTTGACCCTCAAGACATGGACAAGGTTCAGCCAGTACCCTCCGGATTGCTGGGCACGATCCGACTGGTCCCTGGAACTGCGACGCCCCTTCGCCAGTAGGTCCCGGCCGCCGGACTGGGCCAGTGTCTCACATTACATAACGATCTATTTCACGACACGATAAATTTACTTGACACCGCAATAGGACGCACATAGCCTAGCCCTCGTATTGTGATTATCAGCGTTGCGCAATGTGATATTCAAAGCAATCATGACTTCCAGATTCCTCATGACGGTCGCCTTCCCGGCGATCTTCCTCTTATCCAGCCTGGCGACGCGCGTCGAAGCCGCGGACGCGCGCACTTGGGCCGAGAGGATGGCCGCATCCGAGATGAAGCGCCAGGGCGATTCCTTGTTTTTCGGGAAGAATCCCAAGGCCAAATGGGCATACGAGACCGGTGTGTTTTTGAAAGGCCTTGAGTCGATCTGGGCCGAGACGGGCAATCCACAGTATTTCGACTATATCAAAGCGGTCATGGATTCCTACGTGGAAGCCGACGGCTCGATCGAGACTTACAAACTCGATGACTTCACTCTCGACAATATCAATTGCGGGAAGCTGCTGCTCACGCTCTATCAAAGAACCAAAGAGGAGAAATACCGCAAGGCTGCGTTTGTTTTGATGAATCAGCTCGAGAATCAGCCGCGCACCCATGAGGGCGGATTCTGGCATAAGAAGATCTATCCTTACCAGATGTGGCTTGACGGCATCTACATGGCCTCACCATTCATGGCGCAATTTTCCCGGATGTTCGACAGGCCGGCCTGTCTGGATGATGTTGCCGGCCAGATTCTCCGGATGGAACACCATGCGCGCGATAGCCGCACAGGCCTGCTCTATCACGGCTGGGATGAAAGCCGGGAGCAGGAGTGGGCCGACCCAAAGACCGGTTGCTCGAAGAACTTCTGGGGCCGAGCCATGGGTTGGTACGCCATGGGCATCCTCGACGTGCTCGATTTCATGCCCGAGAAGCATCCCGGCAGAGCCGCCGTAATTGAGGTATTCAAACGCCTGTGCAAAGCCGTGGCGAACTATCAGGACAGCGGTACCGGGCTCTGGTATCAGGTCATGGATCAGGGCAAGAGAGAAAAGAACTATCTTGAAGCCTCCGCATCGTCCATGTTCGTCTATGCCCTGGCAAAAGGTGTCCGAAGGGGATACCTTGGCAAGGAATATGCGACAGCGGCAAACAAAGGTTACGAGGGGCTCATCAAGCAACTGATCAAGGTCGACCCCGACGGAACCGTCAACCTGACTCAGATCTGCAGCGTCGCCGGTCTCGGCGGCCCGCAAAAAAGGAACGGCACGTTCGAGTATTATGTGAGTGAGCCGGTAGTCGCGAACGACTTGAAGGGCGTCGGCGCCTTCATTATGGCCAGCATTGAAATGGATGAGCTATCCGCCAGCATGAAGAAGAGATAAAAACCTCGTCACCGAGGATACGAATACCGCAAGTAACACAAAGGAATCGGTGGCTAGTTGTTATCGTGGGAACGGCATCCCACTTTACATTCTCATCGTAAAGTGAAACGATATGTTATAGGATGCGAGACGATGCGAGAACAAGGAAAGCGCCAAGGCATACTCGTTTTGCACAAGGTGTTGGACATCCTGGAAACGATCCGCGACAGCCGCTCCGGCCTCTCGCTCGCCGACCTCGCCCGCGCCCTGAGCCTGCCAAAGCCGACCGCCTACCGCATCGTGGCGACGCTGGAGAGCCGCGGATACATCGCACGGAACCCGGCCGGGCACTTCCAGATCGCGCGGAAGCTCTTTGATTTGCAGCAGGACGATTCGGAGGAACAAGCGTTGCTGCGTGCGGCGCAGCCTGCCATGGTGAGGCTCGTCGAATCGTGCCGTGAAACCGTGAACCTCGGTGTTCTCGATGCGGGAGAGGTTGTGGTTATCAGCACGGTCGAAAGCCCCCAGTCGATTCGCATGACCTCGAAGGTCGGGAACCGGCGGTACCTGCACTCCACGGCCTTGGGAAAGGTGCTGCTGAGCGGCCTCCCGGAAAAGGAGGTGCAGCGTCTCATCCGCATTCAGGGACTTCCTCGGCTGACGCCGCGGACGCTGGTGACACGGCAGGCATTGGCAGCCGAGTTGGAATTGGTGCGCAGGCAGGGCTACGCCATGGACAATGAGGAAAACGAACCCGACGGCCGCTGCCTCGGCGCGCCGGTTGTCGGCGTGGGGGGACGGATCGTGGCGGCGCTGAGCATTTCCGCGCCCATCTTCCGCATGGACATGGCGAGAGCGCGAGCCCTCGCGGCCGAGCTGGTCGGTGCATGCCATGGGATCTCTCGCTCCCTGACCTCTCCCGCTCCGGCCTCGCGCGCCTGATACGAATCTTGAGCATCTGCGATATTGAATGTACATTCCTCCAGGGAGATGTGAATAAGTGGGCACCAGGGAGACTACAGGAATACATCGGACCAACACAAAGACTCGAAGACTCTAAGGCTCGAAGAAATCCTATGCTTTGAAACCCCCTCTGAGTCTTCGAGTCTTCGTGGTAAAGGAGAGAAGAGTCATGAAGAAAGTGGCTGGATTTCTCATAGTCCTATTCCTCTCAGCCCTGCGAATTCAGGGCGGCGTCCCCCAAAACAGCCAATTGATAATCAAGGCGAAAAACGAACTGGACATTGCTCGTCCCAGCGAGACGATCGTTCTCGCGATGAAAGACATTCTGAAAGCCGTGAAGGTTTCCGATTGGAAGAATCTCCATGTCGCAGAGGCGGGATCCGGACAGGAGTTCGTGACCCAGGCCATCGACATGGATGGTGACGGGACCATGGACCTGTTTCTGTTTCAGGCTGATTTCAAGAGCGGGGAGACAAAGTCCTTCACCTTGAAAGCAGGGGATCCAAAGATCCTGACCAAGGACCAATTCAAGGCCTACGGCCGCTTCGTGAGGGAGCGCCACGACGATTTCGCGTGGGAGAATGACCACATTGCCCACAGGATGTACGGCAAAGCTCTCGAGACCTGGCAGGCGGAACCGCTGACCAGCAGTGCCGTTGATGTGTGGACCAAACACGTCCGCCGGTTGGTAATCAATGACTGGTATATGTTGGACAATTACCACAACGACAACGGAGATGGGGCAGACTTCTATTCTGCCGGGACAAGCCGCGGCTCCGGCGGCAATGGAATCTGGGAAAATGGGAAGCTCTTTGTGTCCCGCAATTTCATCGACAGCAAGGTGATTGCTAATGGCCCGCTCCGCGTGGTATTCGAGCTTACGTATGCCCCATGGGATGTGAACGGGCGCAAAGTCTCCGAAGTCAAACGCATTACCCTGGACGCAGGGCAGAACTTCGATCGCTTCGAAAGCTTCTACAAATCCGTGCCGGACGGCCAGACCACTTGCGGCATCGGAATCAAAAACTTCGGCGCGGCGTCGGTCCAATCCAATCGGGAGGAGGGCTGGCTGCGGACTTGGGAGCCGCTGCAGAATGGCAAGTCGGGCAACCTCGGATGTGCCGTCCTTTTGGATCCAAGCGCGCTCATGGAGTTCACCGAAGCAGGCGGGAACAACCTGGTAATTGCACGAGTTCCCGCGGGTCAGCCCGCGGCCTATTATGCGGGGTTTGGCTGGGACAGGAGCGGCGATTTTGCGAACATGAGTGATTGGGATGCCTACCTCCGGCAATTCGCAAAGAGACTGCGCTCTCCATTAGAGATTTCCATTTCCCCGCGGTGACACTCCATGAAACCGGGCATGGACGCGGATATACGCCGATTACCCATCGCGTTTATCTGCTTCCATTCTCGGTTTCATTTTTGGCGAACGGGAGCATGAGCATGATATTGGATGAGTTCAAGTTGGATGGAAAAGCGGCCCTCGTGACGGGCGCGGCGCGCGGGCTCGGACAAGCCATGGCCGTAGCATTGGCGGAGGCAGGGGCGGATGTGGTCGCAGCCGACATCGGGGACAGCGCCGAGACGCGGGATCGAATTCTCGCTCTGGGCCGGCAGTGCGAAGTCGTTGAAGCCGATGTGGCCGCGCCAGCTGCCGCGCGGAT
>JBEKYG010000229.1:0-7433 GCA_049511215.1 Acidobacteriota bacterium
GGGGGCCCTTTGAAGACCGGGGGAGTTGGCCGCCCGCAAGTCATTTTGCGCTGCGGGGCCCAGCTTGCTTTCGATACGATGCCGCTCGATCAGGCTTTCCCCAGGCTTCATAAAGAGCGACGAGACCGCGGCGGCTTGCCGGCCACGGGCCCGTCGCCACGTTTCTCGCGGAGGCGCTCGTATCCCCTCAGGCGGAGCAGGTTCAGCATTTGTGAACTTGCGCTGCGCCGCGAGACACAGGCCCAAGAACGCCTCTGTGTAATCGATGTGCCAATGAGATGCCGGCAAGATCCGTTTACGGATATCGAGGGCGTCGCGCAACAGCCGACTACTTCTGCTTGGCGGATGCGACCAGGCGCTGGAACTCCGGATTGCCCTTGAGCGGCGCGAATGCGGGATTGGCGCCCAGCTTAGCCCCCCAGACGGGGTTGACGCGAACCGCCTGACGGAGCAGGCGCAGCGTCGCGTCGCGGTGGCTGCGATGCATCTCGATTTCTGCGAGGCCCACGTAGCAGTTTGCCGTGTCGGGGTGGCCGGCGCCGAGGATCCGTTTCATCCGGGCGAGCGTGTCGCGCCACAGGCGCTCGGCTTCGGCGAAGCGCCCGGCGTGAGACAGCATCGTGGCGAGCGAGGCCCGCGTAGCGATTGTGTCCGGGTGAGCCAGCCCCAACGTTCGCTCCTGCGCGGCGAGAGTGTCGCGGAACAGCGGTTCGGCTTCGGCGAATCGCTCCTCCTCCATTGCAGTAGTAGCAAGCCCGAGTTTTGTTGCCAGGGTGTCCATGTGCTCGGGTCCCAGCACGCGAACCCTGGCCTCGTACACCTCCTCGAGAATTCGCCGCGCGTCGCGCGGCCGATCCATCTCCAGGTAGATGTTTGCCAGCAGGTCCTTCGCCAACAGCGTGTTGGGATGATCGGTACCGGCGACGCGCGCGAAGGAGGCGGCCACCTCCACCAGCAGGCGTTCCGCCTCGGGGAGGCGATGCTCCCTTTTCCGCGCGATGGCCAGATTGTACTGAGAGCCCAGCGTGTCGAGGTGATCAGCACCCAGCACCTTCCGGCGGCGCTCGAACACGTCCTGCATCATCGGGACGGACTTCTCGTAGCGCCCCTGGCTATCGTACAGGTTCGCGAGGTTAACCAGCGTCTTCAAGGTATTCGGATGGTCCTCGCCAAGCACGCGTCGCTCCGTCGCCAGTGTGGATGTCAGCAGCTTTTCGGCGATCTCCGTCTTGCCGTCGTTGTCGTAAACGCTGCCGAGAAGACTCGATGCCCGCAGCGTGTCGGGGGCGTCCGGTCCGAGGACCTGCCGGCGGAGGCTCACCGACTGCTCGAGCAGCTGTTCGGCTCGATCAAGGACTCCGAGGTTGCGATACACGTCCCCCATTGTGAACAGCAGCCGTGCCTGGAGGATCGGGTCGCGGGCTAGGTCCGTCATGATACGCGCGGCCCCCTTGTCCAGCACCTCCCGCGCGGTCACCGGCCGCCCTCGCGCTTCGGCAGGATCGGACACGCGAAAGAGGCTCGTGAGGAAGTCCGCCACCTGCACCGCCGCCGCAGCCTCCAGGTTGGCGCGCGCAGCTTCGTGGTTTGCGCGGTCGCGCTCGCGGGCGATGCGCCGGGCTTGCACGGCGGTCGCCACGGTAAAGCCTGCAATCAGGAGGACAATCGTCACAATCGCTGCAACCCCAATCCGGTGGCGGCGCACGAACTTGCGCAGGCGGTATGCGGAACTGGGAGGGCAGGCGATGACGGGTTCATTCCTCAGATGGCGCTCGATGTCAGCCGCCAATTCAGAGGAGGAGGCATAACGCTGGGTGCGATCCTTCTCCATTGCCTTTAGGGTGATCCAATCGATATCGCCTCTCAGTTCCTTTGCCAGGGAGACCACGTCGGTGTGCCGCCGTTCGGCAATTCCCTTTGCCAATTGCCCCAGGCTGCTCAACCTGGTGGTTGGCTTCGGCGGATCCACTTCCCTGATGATCCGGCGTATCTCATCGAATCCGGCGCGCCGCAATGCCCGCGGATCGAAAGGCAGCGCCCCAACCAGCAATTCGTATAACAGCACCCCCAGCGAATAGATGTCTGTCGTCGTGTCTACATCCAGACCCGTCATTTCCGCCTGCTCGGGGCTCATGTATTCGGGGGTGCCGATCAGGTAGCCTTGCTGCGTAAAAACAGTCTTTTCGGTCAAGCGCTGGTGAGTAGCTTTCGCAACTCCGAAATCGATGATCTTGGGCACAGGCTTGCCGTCCTGCAAGGCCACCAGGATGTTGGAGGGTTTGATATCTCGATGGATGATGCCCTTCTGGTGTGCATGTTGTACGGCCTGGCAAACCGGGATGAATATTTCCAGGCGCTCTCGAGTGCTCAATCGATGCCGGTCGCAGTAGTCTGCAATGGGAACGCCAGCGACATATTCCATCACGAAGTACGGCGCTCCGCGATCCGTGGTCCCGGCGTCGTGTACCTGGGCGATGTTCGGGTGGTTCATCATGGCCAGCGCCTGACGCTCCGACTCGAAACGGGCGATGACCTCCTTGGTGTCCATCCCGAGCTTGATCACTTTGAGGGCTACCTTACGTCGAATCGGCTGCTCCCGCTCGGCCAGATAGACCACCCCCATGCCGCCTTCTCCCAGGAAGTCGAGGACCTTGTACGGCCCGATGTGTTCGGGAAGATCGCGCGCCGAGGATGCGTCTGGATTGGCAATAGCGGCTTCATCAGCAGTAGGCGGGGCGTCCTCGACGGGCAAAGACGATCGACACTGCGGGCACAAACCATCCTGGGAGGGATCCCCAGGAAGCATTTTGCTACACAGGCGACAGCGAGACGTGTTTACTGAACTCATGGCCGCACTCCAGGGAACTGGTTATAAATGGATACCCGACTGTTTGATGAAAAGCATTGCTGCATGATGCGGTTGAAGAGATACGCAATCAGACATCTCATATCTAGTCGGCGCTCAATGCTGTGTGGTGTAACCTCAAGCTTTTTTCCAGCTTATCTGCGTAATCATTATGGGTCAATTCTAATCTGCACAACCAAGATGTGTGCATACATGTTCTGATGCGGCAGAGCTTGAGGGGAGCCGTAAATGACCAGATCGGCATCGAACCTGCACTTTGAGAAAACGTGCATGCTCTTGCAGTCACATGGACGGGATCGCGACTTATCAGGCAAGTGACCGGAAGCAATCGCGATGTACCTTCCCCGGATGTGAATGCGAGAGGGTGTCCCACAGCGTCGTTTTGAGTTATGATGGTTTTCAGAGGCTGGCGAGATGGCGCCGGTTTACAGATTGCCCCTTATTAGTAAAGGCAGAGCGCACTGCCCGGGGAGGAATCAGAACCAAAACGGCAGCTTATGTTGCGTGTTTTATTATGTTCTGTGTTTGAAAGAAAAAAGATAAGGCTTTTTCCTTTTACTTCGCTGTTTTTTATTTTCTTGTCGCTGTGCATGTGCTTCACTGAGGAGACTCCATCTCTTCTGTAGGCCCCGTCAGTACGCAAAGCCGCAAGAGATGGATCAGAGTCAGTATACAGATCTCCAGGCGTCTATTGGGCTCGGTAGAGCAAGCGCCGACTGCTTGGCGGAGTATCAAACAGGCCCGAAAATAATGTTCTGAGTTTTTTGGCCGAAATTGCTAATAGACTGATTCTACAAGAGTTAGAGCTAAACGGGCAATATTGCCATAACTCGTGTATCATCAGAGACTTACAGAAACACAGAACATAAACCAGCTTGTCCTTCCTATCGGTTCAAATCCGTGAAAATCCGTGCAATCCGTGGCGTTTTTGCTTTTTTTCGAATCTGTGATGCCCGGCAAAAAGCCAAAACCAAAGACGCCACAGATTGCACGGATTTTCACGGATTGAAAAGGTGCCAATTATTGTTATGACATCGATTTGGCAGGAATGATCCGCCGCAACTCCGTAATCCGGGTTAAATCGATGTAGTAGGAGAACCACTGAAGAGCAGCACGGTAGCTGCTGTCTTCAAGCTCCTCACCAAGCAGGGCTTCGATCGGAAGCCACTGGGCGAGCGCCCTGTACTGTCCCGACAGCTGATCCTCGAACTGAACGACTGCTGTTGACTATGGAGGATCTCGCGATCCCTGAGGCCGCCGCGAATTGTCTCGGGAGGCTATTATTGGCTGCCGGATATGAGTACAATGACATTCCAACTCAAACGAGGAGGAGCAATGATGTTTACCAGAAGAGCAGGAATCCTGATCGCTCTCTTTATCGCCGTCCCCCTAATCGTGATGGCATCGGGTCAGGAAAAGAAAGCGACCAAGGCGACGCCGGCAGCCAAGAATCCGGTGGCGACCCTGGAAACTACCATGGGAACCATCGAAATCGAGCTGTACGCCGACAAGGCCCCAATCACCGTCAACAATTTCATCAGCTACGCCACCGTCGGTTTCTACAACGGAACCATCATCCACCGCGTGGACGCCAATGTCATCCAGGGGGGAGGCTACACCGCCGATCTGACCGCAAGACCGACTTTGCGTCCGATTCAAAGCGAGTCGAAGAACGGACTCAAGAATCTGCGCGGGACGATTGCGATGGCACGCTACGATGATCCGAACAGCGCCACCTCACAATTCTTCATTAACCTCACCGACAACCCGCATCTCGACAGAACAGCGAGCGACGCAGGTTATGCCGTTTTCGGCAAGGTGACCAAGGGCATGGATGTTGTCGACAAGATCGGAAAAGTAAAAACTGCTCCCAAGGGCGTATTCGCGACTCTGCCCGTGCAGACCGTCGTGGTCCAGACGGTAAAGGTGGTTCAATAGGATCGCTGACGATTGCGGTTGTGACTGGCTCTACGTCCCCACCGGCTGGAACCTTCCAGGTGCAAAGACCGATCACGATCACGACCACGATCAGGAGTGCATTGGGTGATCTTGCCGCAGGTAGAGGTGCGCAAAAATGCCGCGTCCTGCGATACGGCGTTGGCCTAAAATCGCGCTGAGGCCGATATTCAGACCCGAAATTTGACATCGTGTTCCATATCAGAGCCCAAAAGGAACGAATCCAAAAGCCAGCAGCTTGTCCGGACTGTCCCCGACAACAGGAGCCTCTGTCGGTACTGCGCGCTGTTCGACGAATCAGGACCTACTCGTGAGGTGCGACTCATGGATCGTAATGGACGAAAGATGATCATCATTGGCGGTGGCATTGCCGGGCTGTGCGCCGGCGTGTACGCGCGAAAGAGCGGCTTCGCGACGCAGATCCTCGAAATGCACAAAATCGCCGGCGGGCTCGCAACGGCGTGGAAGCGAGGCGGCTACACTTTTGAGAATTGTATCCATTGGCTCGTCGGATCGAAAAAGGGCGCCGATCTCAATGGCTGGTGGCGCGAAGTATTCGACATTGATCGGATTACATTTTACGATAGTCCGATTCAGTCCATGCACGAACACCGCGGCCGGTCGATCACCATTCACTGTGACAACGATCTGCTCGAAAAAGAACTTCTCACCAAGGCGCCCGAGGATGCCGCCGAGATCATCGGCATATTTGAGAAGCGCTATCCCGGTTCGAAAGCTAAGATCGAAGTGGCCGACGTCGCAACGCCGGCCACGGTGATTCGATATACGAATAACTGGCGGGGAAGCATGGAGGGCTGGCTCCTTACGCCGAAGACTAGAGCGAAACAGTTGCCCTGCACAGTCCCGGGGTTGAAGAGTTTTTACATGGTGGGCCAATGGATCAGCCCAGGTGGCGGCCTGCCTTCAGGATTGATTACCGCAAGGAATGTGATTGCGAGAATCAGCCGGGAGGTCGAGAAATACTGATCGGCACGTTGGGTGGTGGATCCTGCATAAGACCAGGACAGGAGTGGAACTCATGAAAAAGCTTACTCGATGTCGTGAATCGTGATGATATTGGGGTGGTTGAGCGCCGATGCGGTCCTGGCTTCTTGGATAAAGCGGCGCTTCCGGTCGGGATCTGCGACCTTCTCCGGCAGTAGTACCTTGATGGCAACGAAGCGGTCCAGGTGCGTGTCGCGCGCCTTGTAGACCTCACCCATTCCCCCGGCGCCGAGCTTTTCAACAATCGTATAGTGCGAAATGATCTGGCCGATCTCGGGCATTCGAGGCTCCTCAAAGGCGGTACGCCCACTGCAAAGACATCAACTGGAATGGCTGCTATTATAAGTGGAAGGGCGCAGAGCGAGGAAGATTAATCGGCAGCACTGTCAGAATCGTGGGCGCCCGTAAACCGTTGCGTTGGCCATAATGGGCTTGTGAAATTGACTGATGACCAGTCACTTGCCTGAGTAACGCGCTAACCGTAGAAGTAACCTGCAAGGTGGCAGATTGCCCCTTATCAGCAGCCGGAGGTAGCGAGTCCAGACCCGAAACGACAGCTCATCTTTCCTATGCCCGAGTACCTGTGTCTCCCTCCCAGACGCTCGCCAAGGGCTTCAGACGCACCGCCGGGCATGCGTGAATTCATTCCGACCAGAAAAACCATCCGTTCGCTACCCTGTATTCACGCCCTTCTGCGCCGCCTCGCTGCAAGACCCTGTAAAATATGTGGGCTGCCGCGGATGCCCAAGCACTCTCCGGCCGGGGGTGCGCACATTTCTGTTGACTTCACGAATAGTTAGTACTAAATATTAGTAGCATGAGACCCAGAAGCAAGAAGCTCACTGAACAGGAACTCGAAATCATGAAAGTGGTTTGGCAATTGCAGCCGGCCACGGTGCGTGATGTTTACGAGACCATGCTCAAGGAGCGCAAGATCGCGTACACATCGGTCATGACCATAATGAACATCATGACCCAAAAACGCCACCTGAGGCGGCACCTCGCGGAACGCAGCTATGTTTACGAGGCGACGCGGCCGAGAAGCGAGATCCTCAAGGAGGTGGTCGGCGATTTTCTCAATCGCATGTTCAACGGCTCCGCCGAGCCGCTCGTGCTTTACCTGGCGCGCAATCGCTTCGTCTCGCAAAAGGAGTTGGAAAGCATTGTCCGCATGATTAAGGAGCGCGCATGAATCTGCCTGTGGAGCTCCACAATCTGGCGGCCTATTCGCTCCAGGCCGGGTTGCTTGCGGCCGTTGGCGCGTTGCTGCCCCGAATTTTCCAGGTCCGCCAGCCCAAGGTCCTGCTTCCCTATTGGCAGATTCTGCTGATTTTTTGCCTGCTGTTTCCCTGGCTGGCGCCGCGCCGGGTTCCGATAATTCAGGCCGCGAGTTCGGAAACGAATGTAGTTGCGGCACCGGTGAGTGCGGTTGCTATGGTCTCGCCACCGTCGGCGCCCGCGATTCGTCGATCGATCACCTGGTCCGGCCTGGTGATGGCGGCGGTCATCGTGGGTGCACTTGCCAGGTGCGCATGGCTGCTACTGGGGCTGCTGAAACTCAGGGCGTGGCGTAAGGCGGCGAAGCCGGCTGCACCGTTCCCGTCTG